>JAQUAH010000156.1 GCA_028687345.1 Candidatus Omnitrophota bacterium
TACCTTATTAAATAAAATATCCCGGGCTTGCGCACAAGTCTCGCAGATAAAGATATTTTTCATATCCAAACCGGATAATTCAGCGGCCGAGGCCGCTAATTTTGAAAGCTTACCCACGGTTATAAATGTGTCGCAAACGCTGCCAACCTTGCGGCCGACCTCGCGATGAAATGATTCTCTTTCGCTGCCCAATTCAAACATATCGCCCATTATGAAAATTTTTCTACCCTTTACATCAAAGTTATCCAGCACATCCAGTGCTTCCTTTAGGGAAAAAGGGTTGGCATTATAAGTATCATCGATAAACTTGACCTTGTTCAATTCCAGGAGGTTCAGCCTGCTTTGCGGGAATGCAAAATTAGCAAGCGCCTTTGATATATTGGTATATGCCATGCCGAAGATACGGCCTACGGCTATAGACGCAAGGGCATTATAGATATTATAATATCCGGGCGTCTTTAATCTAAATTTTTGCTTGGCTAAAAAATCCAGCTCCCAATCAAAATTCTTTATCCCGGTAGCGCGAAAATCGCATCTATTTTTAATGCCGAAGGTAAAAATCTTACTGTACATCTTTCTCGAGATTTTATTCTTTAACAAGGGGTCATCTGCGTTTAATATTGCTATGCGCGGTGCTTCCAGATTATCCAAAAGAGAGCATTTTTCCCTTAATACCCCGTTAAAATCATCAAGGTATTCAAGGTGCGCTGGCCCGATATTGGTAATTACGCCAATATTAGGCAGGCAAATCTTCGCTAAATAATCTATCTCTCCCGGATGATTCGTGCCTAATTCTAATACAGCAAAATCATAACTGCTATCCAGATTAAGCAAGGTCAAGGACAGGCCTATTTGATTGTTCTTCGTGCCCAAGTTTTTAAGGACTTTAAACTTTTTGGAGAGCACGCAGGCAATCATCTCCTTGGTGGTGGTCTTTCCGTTTGAGCCTGTAACCGCAATTACGGGAATAGTAAATTTTTTGCGTTGAAATCTGGCAATATCCCCTAAAGCCGTAACTGTATTCTTAACCTCTATGAATACAATTTTTCTTCTATTATCTAAACTGCCCGTTGTCTCTTTATTGCCGACCCGCCTTTCTCTTATTATACAGGCAGCACCCTTTCTTACCGCTTCTTTAATAAAGTTATGCCCGTCGTAATTCTCGCCCTTTATCGCGATAAAAGCTTCATAGGGCTTGATTGTCCTTGTATCTATAGAAATTGCCTTGACGGGCGTATCCATTTTCCCGCTGATCAATTTCCCCTTTGTAGCTTTTAATAATTCATTGACTTTAAACATTCCCTAATTACCTTTCGGTCGTCAAAATCAATTACCCTGTCTTTTAATATCTGGTAATCCTCATGGCCTTTTCCCGCTATCAATACGATATCCCCTGCCTGGGCAATAGCTAAGGATTTTTTTATTGCTTCAAAACGTTCGGGGATAATACAGTAGTTATCTTTTGGCATGCCGTTAAGGATATCTTTGATTATCTGCTTGGGGTCTTCTGAGCGCGGATTATCATTGGTAATCACAGAGTAATCTGACAATTCTGACACAACTTTGCCCATTTTAGGCCTTTTTGTCTTATCGCGCTCTCCTCCGCAGCCGAATACTACGATAATTCTTTTTCCTGAGATAGCCCTTAAGGCCGAGAGCACATTTTTTAGCGCATCCTCTGTATGCGCATAATCCACAAAAATAGAAAAATTTCCGGGGAAATCTATTTTTTCAAGTCTTCCCGGCACATGAGTAAAATCTTCGAAAGCGGATTTTATAATAGATAGTTCTATCCCTTCTTTTAACGCCCAGCTGGCAGCAGCTAATATGTTATATACATTATGCTTTCCGATAAGCGAGGTAGTAAGATTTATTTCTCCTTGGCGGCTTATAAGGCGAAGCTGTGTACGAAAACAATCTGATTTTATATCTCTTGCAGTGACATCGGCATCTTCTCCTAAACCATAAGTAATTACCCTTGCCTTAGTTAATTTTCTAATCTTGTTGCCATAGCAGTCATCCGCATTAATAACAGCAAATGCGCCCGGGTTAATCTCTTTAAAGAGCCTTGCCTTGGCTAAGAAATATTTATTTAAAGTTCCATGATAATCAAGGTGGTCCTGGGTTAAGTTTGTAAAAATGGCTGAGTGAAAGTTCACGCCCCCTGTCCTATCCTGGTCTAAGGCATGTGAGGAAACCTCCATAACAGCATAATCAATTTTCTCTCTCGCCATTTGGGCTAACATAGATTCAAGTTCTATCGGTCCAGGCGTGGTATTCTTTGCAGGAATCAGTTTATCGTTAAAGCGGTAATTAACCGTACCTATTACCGCCGTAGACCTCTTGGCCTTTTTTAACAATGCCTCGATTAAATAAGAGATCGTAGTCTTGCCATTTGTCCCGGTTATGCCGACAACCTTTACTTTAAAAGAAGGATTCCCGTAAAACTGCGCAGCTATTTTTGCTAGAACCTGGCGCGTATCTTTAACTTTGATAAAAGAAACATTGTTTGAGCTTGAAAGTCCATGGGTTTTCAAGCCGCTGGCAATTATTACCTTAGCACCGTTTTCTATCGCCTCTTTGATAAATATATTTCCGTCTTGGCGATTACCCTTTATAGCCACAAAGATAAAATTACTACCTACAAGCTTTGAATTGGAAGTTATCCCTTTTACCTCAAGATCGGGTAAATCAGAATAGCTACAAACTCCATTCAGTGTTCTAATTAGTTGTTTTATTGTCATTAAATGAGGCTATTTCATTTAAAGGTTGATTTGTCTTAAGGTACCTGATCGCGTCGCCAGCCACGTTTTTAAATACAGGGGCAGCCACTACTCCGCCAAAATAATAGGGCCGCGGCTCATCTATGATAACGGCGATAGCAACAAGCGGATCTTCCACAGGGGCAAAGCCAA
>JAQUAH010000045.1 GCA_028687345.1 Candidatus Omnitrophota bacterium
CAAGTTCTCTTAGGGCTTGGGATTTTTTTTGTGAAACCTTAGGAGGGCAGGTGCATCTAAATTAAAAGAAAGGAGAAGATATGAGTTTGCTAATGTTCTGGCAAATTGCGTTGTTGATAGTTATACTGGTTTTCCTGAAGACCCTGATTACTTGTTTGCATGACAAGTTTTGCCTGGCTTGTAAGAAGTAAGCAGTAGCAGTTTCAGGCAAAAGGTCATGCAAATTAGGGTTTTTGGGAAGTATGGGGGTGTTAATTATTCCCAAGCTCTATAATGGCTTGGGATTTTTGTTTGGTCTATTCAGGAGATAAGGTATAATAGAGTTAATGTTGAGATACATTGTTATTCCTATTTTTCTGGTTTTGTTTTGCGGGTGCGAGGATAACCGGCCAGTGGTTGGGCCTTATCCTACTGAGGGCCTTGCGACCTGGTATAATCATCGGCACACGGCTTCCGGGGAAAAATACCGCGCAAATCAGCTTACCTGCGCTATGAGGAAAAGGGATTTTGGGAAAGATTATCTGGTATGTAATCTAGAAAACAGAAAGTGCGTGGTAGTAAGACATAATGATTTCGGGCCATCTAGCAGCTTATTTAGAAGAGGCAGGATTATTGATTTAAGCAGATATGCCTTCTCAAAAATAGCTGATTTAGAACAGGGAGTCATACCGGTAAGGATCGGAGAGATTCATTCTGAATGAATAAAGCGGATAAAAAATATTCTTGTTTAGGTAATTTTGTTAAATTTATTTTCGTAGCCTTGGCCGCGCTCATTTTTATCGAATTATTCTTGCGGTTGTTTATGCCGTTGCATTTTACAGCATATACGAAGGCTTATCAGTATGATAAAGAGTTGGGTTATAGGGCCGCACCCGGGCATTGGCTAAAGCTGACTGATTATAAACAAGAATTTTATGTGAATAAATTGGGTACAATAAATTTTCAGGATGATTTTAAAGGTTATAAATATTTGGTATTCGCTTTGGGAGATTCATTTACGCAAGGTACGGGTTTGCCTTCCGATGCTAATTATCCTTTTCAGCTGGATTTGATGCTTAATTTAGACAGCGGAGGTAGATATGTCAAGAAATTTGGTGTTGTTAATTTAGGATTAGCTGCCTTTGGCGCAGAACAATCTCTGATTACGCTAAAGCGCTATATTGAAATTATAGGAAAGCCTCTTTTTGTCCTTTATTTAGGTGCCGAAAATGACTATAGCGACGATTTGTTATTCAGGTTAGGCAGCCGTCATAAAAACATCGTCAAAGACAGCCCGTATTATGGCAGGCTTTATTATCCGTTGAGTTTCTTTGTTTATGATTTAGAAATTGGTAAACGCATAAATTACTTCGTTCGCGAGCGGATTATAAGAGCCAGGGCAAAGAAAATTGAATGCGGTTCTTCTGTTGCTGAATTAGAGATAGGCCCTATTAGGGAAATTGTAAAAATAGCACAGGAAAACGGTGCATATGTAATTTTATCTTGGTCTAATGCAGGTGACTCGTATAACTGGCTTAAATCATGGTCTGGTAAAAATGGCGTTGCTTTTGCTGATTGGATTCCTGCCGTGGATTCAGTAGCGGATGCCATGCCTTGCATCCCAACGCTAAATCCGCATTCAGGCGGACATTACAGGACATGGGTCAATAATGCCATAGCTGGTGTATTTGCAAGAGAAATCAATAGACAGTTTTCCCGGGGTATACCAAAGTAGGCTGTTTATTCCTGAATTACTGTGATATAATCAGCGTAATAAATAAGATATGAAAAAGACCGCATTTTTAATTCTATTATATTTTTTCTTCGCTCACTATGGTTTTGCGGATGATTATACGGTAGAAGGCGTATTTAACTCCGGAGATAAGAATATGGCAATTATCAATGGCAATATCGTTTCTGAAGGGGATAGTATCGCAGGCGCGCAAATCGGCAAGATTACCAAAGATTCCGTAGAAATCAGCATTAATGGCGAGAAAAAAGTACTCAAGATAGGTAAAATAAGCAGTGTATCTTCAACTTCAAATGCTGGGTCAACCGGGGCAGCAACAAAATCCAGCAGCCCTTCAATACAACCAAGCAGCCCTATCTGGATAGTCCTTAACCCCACCGTTGAATTAGATTTTAAGACTAAAAAGGAGATCTATGAGTTGCGCACTAGATATGTTATGCAATACCCTGACCTGGCAGGAAAATTAGGAAAAAAGAATTATGTTCCCTCGGAAGAAGTCTTTGGCCAGATAATAGATGCAAGGCCATGGTGGGGAACAGTCGGTCAGACATTTCACGGACCGGGCAAGCGTAGTATTGACGGCGCTTCTGAGGAGACGCGTTTTTTAATCAACCCTTACCTGCTGGTTGGCTTAACGCCTCCTAACGCACATATTGTAAATGACCCAAATATTGCACCGGCAGCTATTTTTCCCGAGCCGTTTGAGCTTAAATGGGATGTTGTGCAGGCAACCGCAACCGTAAAGTATGATGTAAGCACATTTTGGGACAGGGCCAGGCAATACCATTTCCCTGAGGCGCAGGATCACAGCTTGGAGTTGATAGGATATAATGCCGAGGACTTTGGTTTCAAATATTTATACATTGAGGCGGCAAAGTCACGCAATGTTTCTGTTGCAGCTGGCTCAAACGTTGTGCAGTTGAAACAATTTATTCATTGCGGCCCAAGCTGCGGCTATCCAGGGGGCTGTAATAATATGAGCCCTTATCAGCCTGAACTTAGAATAACAGCGAATACGCCTGCAACATTGTATCTTAAGCTTTGGAGAAAAATGCCCTCTAGTTACACCCAGCAGCCTGATATGAATTTTATTATTGAGATGAGGTAAAACAAAAAACCCCGAATTCTTTCCGGGGTTTCCTTGTAGGTGATAGGCCTTATAGCTTTCGCTATCAACCTCTCCTCCTATGAGTAAACGCTTGTATATAAAGTATGCAATATTTTTCGGCAAAATTCAAGGTTGAAACGAAAAAAATCTAAATCCAGGCATAATCCCCGACAGTTTGATATTGACAATACGAAAATTTCATGTTAGCATAAATCTCTGTTTGGAACTTAATTTCCTTCCAAATATCCACAAAATAAACAAAATAATTTCACTCAAAAAGAAAGGAAGGTGAAATCATGAAGAAAGCAGTTTTGTTAGCTATGGCATTTTGTTTTATCAGTAGTTTGGCGTTTGCCCAAATTGCAATATCAACCCCTGTCGTGGAGAATGCATTGACGATAAAGGGGGATATTATTGACAATATGTGCGCTACTGCTCATAAGGATGACTTGGCTGATTTTGTGAAGACTCACACCAAGGAATGCGCCCTTGCCCCGGCCTGCGTAGATAGCGGTTATTCCATTTTTTCCGATGGCAAGCTCTATAAGTTTGACAAAGATAGCAGTGCCAAGGTTGCCGAATTCTTAAAGAAAGAAGATAGCAAGCTTAAGGTAACGGTGACTGCAAAGATGGCAGGAGAAGAACTGAGTCTTATCTCTATTGAAAATCAAAAAGAGTAATCTTTCAGGTTTAGTCCTTCTTAAATTAAAAGGCTGCTTTTAAAAAGCAGCCTTTTTCCTTGGAACTACTTCTCAAAACGAGTAAACGCTTAATATAAGTATGGAATATTTTTTGGTCAAATTCAAGTCCGGAATGAAATATTTTTAACGCTTAGAATGCTCTTGATTTGTGCCTGCCAGGGCGTTATAATCTTTAAATCTAAATAAAAGGAGGGAGTTATGATAAAGTACGGTATTATGGTCGTTTTCTTGTTAGCCTTCTTTTGCGCAGGTACTTATCCGGCATATTCCCAGGTACAAGTCGCCCCGATTCTGCCAAAGAGCGAGGAGATTAAAACTCTGGATGTGAATAAGGACGGCAAGCCCGATGTGGTTTACCATAGTGATGGTAAATATACATCGAAGATCGAGGCAGATACAAATTATGACGGGCAATACGATATAACAATCTACACAAAGGACGGAAACTTTGACTCAGCAGAAGCTGATACTGATTATGACGGGCAAACGGATAAGAAATTCAGCGATGTCAAAGAATTTAATCAGTGGCTCAATGAAAAACACCCTGATTTCGAAGATCAATTAAACAGGCCGGACTGGCAGTTTGATTTGATTAAGTTTTAAAAAAGACAGGCGTAGATGAGTAGGCTAATGAGGATAGGTGTATTGATTGCGCTGGTGATTTTGATTTCAGCGAGTCTTTATGCTCAAGGGACGCTGGAGCCGGATAAAACAAAAATTATCCGCTCTATAAATGCCTTATTGACTTTATTCATTGTAGTTAGCGCTGTAATTTGCCTGATTAGACGTAAAAAGCCGATAGGGGGCTGGTTGCTCTTTTACTTTATCTGGTTATTCTTCGGTTTTCTTATTTGGTGCATACTTACGATTTCTACCCTTCCCAGGCTCAACCCGGGTAACTGGCTAGATAAGCGCGGTTATGCCTATTTTCTAGCTACCTCCATTCCCACAGACCTCCTATTGTTGGCGCAGCTAAGTGTTTCCGTATTATTATTACGGACAAAGAAATGGTTGCATGTAAAGTTGCTGAAAATCATTTTGGCCCTGCAGATAGCGTCTGCGCTTGTTATAATATTGATTGATACCAAATATTTTCCTTCTGCAGCAATATTCAGGATATTTGACCTTATCACTACATCCTTATGGCTGCTTTACTTTTCTTTTTCACCAAGGGTGCGTTCCTCATATCAAAAGCAAAAGGAAGATATCCGGCTTATTGCTTAACGCAGGAGTACAATTTTTAAAATAAGAATTTGTTAAAATGAAAAAGACGCAGACAGTAATGATATGGCTTCTTCCGCTCATTATAATCGGCGGGCTGTTTGAGCCTGTCCTGGGGTATCTGGTCGTAGCAATGATGGCATTTTTCCTGATACTCTCGTTTTTCAGGGGCAGATACTGGTGCTGGAATTTATGCCCAAGAGGCGCTTTCCTGGATGCCGTCATATCGAAAGTCAGCAGGAATAAGCTTTCGCCCAAGAAGTTTTCAGAAAGCTGGTTCCGTTGGCTGGTATTTTTTTTATTTATGGCTTTTCTAATCTTTCGTATAATAAAAACAGGGGGCAGCGCGATTGCTATAGGGGCCGTGTTTGTAAGTATGTGTATAATTACCACAGTTATTTCGGTTATTCTCGGTGTTATTACTAAGCATAGAAGCTGGTGCCTCATATGCCCGATGGGAATGCTCCAAGATAAAATTGGAAGTTTTAAGAAAACACCTCAAGCCAATCCTAAGCCCTGACAAAGCCCCGATTATAGTCCTGTTAATTAAAATCTATTGGAAATTCTGGTGTAATAGGCAGGCTAACTTAGTCACTTCTTACGATGCCGTAATATATGGTTACGAGGATTATGATAAAAATAGCTAATCCTTTCCAGATATCTGCATAGGTAATCATAGCTCCTTCCGTTATCTGTATGTTGGTGTGGAGAGCCAGCCTGGAGGCAAGATAAAAAATTGCCGAGACTAATAAGCAGTAAGAAAAGGCTTTTTTAAATCCCCAAATCCCTGAGAGCATTAAAAGCGCCAATAAGATAAGTATTACGAATAGCGGGTTATTGAAAGAGAGCTGAAAATTTTGCAGCTGATTTATATGCAATTGGATTGATTGTTTTAAGCTGGCGATATTTTCTTTGGTGAGACTGGAGGCTAAATTTCTGCGGATAATCTGGATAATGTCTTCCACAGGCTTTATTGTATAGCTAAATCAATATAATTTCAAATTGATTTTTTGAGTTAGAGATGTATAATAAAAAAAAGGAAAGATTATGTTTAATCGGCTGAAGAAGTATTTTGTTGCTGGAATCCTGGTGGTTTTGCCGCTTAGCATTAGTATTTATATTTTGCTTATCTTTTTCCGCTTTGCCGATGGGATACTGGGAAAGTTTATTAATAACTATATCGGCGAAAAATTAAACTTTTACATACCCGGCTTAGGCCTGGTGTTGGCAGTTCTCATAATTCTCATCGTCGGGTTTTTGGTTAGCCACCTATTTAAAAAACGCATCAAGACCATAGATAGATTTCTTGGCAGCCTCCCCTTTTTAAAATACATATACCCCTTGCTTAAACAGACTCTTGAGCTTATATTTTCCAAGGAACATGCGGCATTCAAAAAGGTGGTGCTGGTAGAGTTCCCGCGCAAGGGTATCTGGTCAGTCGGTTTTATATCCGGGGAATGTTTTCCCGAGGCAGAATTAAAGACCGGAAGCCGGCTTGAAAATGTGTATGTGCCTTTAGCCCTAAGCCCGGCAACCGGATTTATTATTCTGGTGCCCAGAGACGAACTTATTCATCTGGATACCAGCGTCAAAGAAGCAATGAAGCTTATATTGACCGCAGGCATAATCAATCCTGGAAAGGAGGATAAAAAAGATGCTTTTTAATTTTAGTTCGGTGAATCTAATAAATTTATCGCTATGTATTGTAGTTTTGGTTTTGGGTTATATGAGTTATAAGAAGAACAAAAATAAAATAGCTATCTATATCAGCGTAGCCTTTGGCCTATTCGGCTTCTCGCACCTGATGACGCTCTTTGAATTCGGCACTGACCTGGAAAGTATTTTAATAATAATAAGAATACTTGCCTATCTTTTAGTCATAGTAGCCTTGTACAAAACAGTATTTAAAGACTAGGATGGGCTTGGAGGAAATTATCTATGAGAGGCGTTAATGCTAGGTTGATTTTTTTAGCGTTATTTGCAGCAGTTGCCTTGCTCTGGCAGGATAAGATTTTTGCGCATTGCGATACGCTTGACGGGCCTGTAATTAATGATGCCAAAATAGCCCTGGAAAAATCCGATGTAGCCCCTGTGCTTAAGTGGGTAAAGGATGATAATAAGGTAGAAATTGAGACTGCCTTTGATGAAGCCTTGGCTGCCAGAATGAAGGGGGAGGAAACCCAAAAAGCAGCAGAGGCGCATTTCTTTGAGACAGTAGTGAGGATTCATCGTCAGAACGAAGGAGCGGAATTTACAGGTTTAAAGCCAGCCGGCACAGAATTAGAGCCGGCAGTCAGGGAAGCGGATAAGGCATTGGAGGCAGGTTCCGTAGATAACCTCATTCAGTTGGTAACCGTAGATTTTTCTTCAGAAATACGCAGGCGCATCGAAGATACATTAGAGAAGAAAAAGCACGCTGATGAAAGCGTCAAAGCTGGCAGGGAATTTGTTAAGGCTTATGTAGATTTTGTGCATTATGCAGAACATGTGCACCTGACTATTACCGGCAAAGATATCCGGCAGGATAAGCAGGAAGGCGCAGAAGCAGCAGGCAGTCACTTACACTGAATAAAATAAAAAAAGACATCTGATGGAACAGATGTCTTTGGCCTCTTAGGTGTTTAGATTATGGGTGTTTTGGCTGTAAGCTTCCCGTGGCTCCCCCTGAGTCATGTCCGCCGCCTTGACCACTTTCTTTGCTGTCAGAAGCAATCCCATCATCACGGTTATTTTCACGCGACTTTACTATTTCTACTTCAGCTTTTCTATTTTCTCCCAGGGATGATACCTTTTCTATCGTTTCTGATTTATTCAATGCCTGGGTTTTAGTATTTTTCATAGACCTTATTTCACTTGCGATATCTTCCCTCTCATTTCTGAACCTAATCTCGCCTTTTTCCAACCTTTCCACTACTTCCATCTGGAATATAGGTATAGCCTCTGGATTTTCTACCTGCAATGCCTTGATTGCGTTAACATATTCCCTGGCAAATTCTTTTATATCGGATATTACAAACACTTCTTCGGCATAGCTTATGGATGCAAATACCAGGATAAATACCATTGCCATCACGAATAGTCTTGAAGAGTTAAATTTTTTCATCTTTTCCCCGCCTCCGTAACACTATAAAATAAAAAACCCATTCTCCTACTTGGAATGGGCTTTCGAAATCTTATTCGGCAACTGGCTACCATATCCCTTTTAGGGAATTAGGCCCTGTTAGCTTTGCGCCCTATCCTTTCGGATAGTTTACCTTTATCGTATAAATTGTCAAAAATTAACTACCCTTAATTAGCGCCTGTGTTAACAGTGTTATTGGTACCTGTCTGAAAACTCTCTCCTGAACTACGGCTTGCGCTTTCATTACCGCTACCAGGTGATGTGTTGCCGTATCCGCCTCCTGATCCGGCGTTATTGTGCCTTTCCTCTCTTTCTATAACCATCCTTTCCCGTGCTACAATGTCATAGTTTTCTTTCCTAATAGTATTTTCGTCTTCGAACCTGGCGATCTCTTTTTTTACATTAGGCATAGTTTCCAACGCTTTCCTTACTTCATCTTTAAACACAGCTGCGGTGTTTGGATCCATTTGTTGGGATACTTCTCTGTATAGTGCCGCAAATTCTTTGGCAAATCTGGTGTTGTCTTCCGCATAACTTAAACCAGTAATTGCAAACAGAGAAAATCCCATTATGCCTAAAATCAGAATTATTAGTGCCGTTCTTTTCATTTTTCTCTCCAATAAAAAACCCATTCTCCTACTTGGAATGGGCTTTAAAACTTTTCGGTAGCTGGCTGCCTTACTCCCTTTAGGGAATTAGGCCCTCTTAGCTTTGCGCCCTATCCTTTCGGATAGTTTACCTTTATCGTATTACCTCAATTACAATAAGAGTATAACACTATTTTATAACAATTTCAAGGTATCAGCAAAAAAAACTTTAGGCAATTAATGTCAACTTTAAATTGTATTGCATATTTGCTTAAATAGTTTAAAATATATTTAGAAAATAAATGGGGAAAATGAGTTAACCTATGGAATTATCTAAAGTTACAGTAGGTGCAGGGGTTTTTATTATCATCTCTGCCTCGTTCATGAATCAGGTATGGGTGTTCCTGGAGAAGGTAGCGGGTAGTGATAATTTAGTGATTGCTTGCGCATCCTTATTCGCCATTTTCTCTATTTTTGTCCTGGCCCATGCTATTAAATCCAAGCGCGGCTTTTTGATGATTCTCCTGAATTTAACGATTTTATCTCTGGTTTTTGTATTTGCCTGGCAGCAGCCGCCTTTTGATGAAAGGATGCATGTCCTGGAGTATGGTTTCTTAGGATGGCTTACCTGCTGCGACCTAAATAAATATAAAAGTTCGCTCGTCCGCATTCTGTTAGCCTTTCTATTTGTATTATTAATCGGAGCCTCGGATGAAGCCTTTCAGGTATTTTTGCCTTACCGCACAGGCGATATAAAGGATGTGATAGTAAACGCCGTCAGCGGGGCATTCGGGATTACGTTATTTTTGGTCAGGTAAATCCTTCTATAATTATGCTTCAAATCGGAAAATTAAAATTAAAATCTAACCTAATTCTGGCGCCCATGGCAGGGGTAAGCGATTTACCTTTTAGGCTCTTAAACCGCAAATTTGGCTGCGAATTAGCGTTTATAGAGATGATTAATAGCTGTTCAATCAGCCATAAGAGCAGAAAGACACAGCATATGCTCTCTTCCAATGGCCAGGACCGGCCGTTAGGAATACAATTATTAGGAGGGGAAGGAAAATTTATTCTTAAGGCAATAGATGTGCTTAGCAGCTATGAATTCGATATTTTAGATTTTAATGCCGCCTGCCCGGTAAAGAAAGTGGTAAATAGGGGAGAAGGCGCCAGCTTGCTGCGCGAGCCTAAAAGATTATACTCCCTGTTGAAAGTCTTGGTTAAGAATTCTCCTGTTCCGGTAACGCTAAAGATACGCGCTGGCTGGGATAAGGACTCAGTTAATGCCAGGGAAGTAGCGCTCGCTGCGCAAGACTGCGGGATAAAGGCAGTGTTTATTCACGGAAGAACTAAGCTGCAAGGGTACAGCGGTGCGGTAGATTACCGGATAATTCGCGCGGTAAAAGAAGCATTAAGTATTCCGGTGATTGCCAGCGGAGATATCCTTTCTCCGGAATTAATCGCGAAGATGTTTAATGAGACCGGTTGCGATGGCGTGGCTATTGCGCGGGGAGCTCTCGGAAACCCCTGGTTGTTCAGGGATGCGCCAGGATTCTTAAGAAACGGCGCAATAGCCAAGCGGCCAAGCATTGATGAGGTCTTAAAGACAATGACGCAACATTTGAATGCATGCATTGATTTCTATGGAGGGAAAAATGGCGTGGTAATATTCCGTAAATTTTTCAACTGGTACACGAAAGGATTTCGTAAAATCAGGCCTTATCGCGAAAAGTCTTCCCGCGTAAAGGCCGCAGAGCACATGGTTAGTCTTATCCAGGCTTGCTGCGGGTTGCAACCGGAGCGTGAAACCCATTGACAGGATGTCCATAATATGTTAAAAATTTAACTATGCATCTCGCCTTTGCTCGATATCATCCTAAAACGACTGAAAAGATTCGAAGGATGAAAAAAATACTGATTCTTATGGCATTATCTATATTGTTATGCCAAATGCCAGCCTTTGCCCAGACTGTTATAAAGTCAGAGGTGGACAAAACCACTCTCAGTATTGATGAAACACTGCTCTACAAAGTTATCATTACCTCATCGGAAAATAAATTGCCACTTCCGCAACTGCCAAAATTTGAAGGGTTTAAGGTAATTTCCCAGGCGCAATCATCTACAGCATCATTTGCGGGAAATGAAATTAAAACCATATTAGTATATGCATTTGTCTTGGCGCCTCTTGAGAAGGGAAAGCTTAAGATTCCACCCAGTACAATCACGGTAAAAGAGAAGGCATATTCCACAGATGCATTAGAAATAGAAATCACTCAAGGTAAACAAAACTTAAAACCCCAGCCTAAGGAGAAACCCTCTTTACCCGAAAAGTCTATTCCTGAATCAGAAGAGCCGCAAACCATTCTATAATTTAAGCAAGAAAGATGATACTTAAGAAGCCGCTAGATACCCCCATACGTTATTTAAAAGGCATTGGCCCAAAGAGAGAGAAGTCGTTTAAGCGCCTGGGCATAAATAGCGTTGATGACCTATTATATTATTTCCCCAGGCGTTACGAAGACCGCACGAAATTCACTCTCATTGCCAAGCTTATCGAAGGACAGGTCCAGACTGTAAGGGCAAAAATTCTATCAAAAGTAGAACGCCGCATCTTCCGCAGGCGCCAGCTTAACATAATAGAGGTTATTGTGGCAGATGCATCTAGCAAGTTATCCTGTGTCTGGTTTAATCAACCATACCTTAAAGAATACCTTAAGATTGGTTCATCGCTTATTTTGTACGGAAAGACCGAGCGCTACGGTTCGCGGCTACAGATGAATTCCGCTGAATTTGAAGTTATTTCTGACTCCGGGGACGATTCCCTTAATATGGCCAGGATTGTTCCTATATATACGTTGCCGGAAGGTTTTACGCAGCGTAATTTGCGTAAAATAATTAACCACGCCCTTAATGAATATTTGCCTCAGGTTAACGATTTTCTAGCCTATGATATCAGGTCAAGGAATAACTTATTAAATCTCGTTAAAAGCCTGAGCAACATACATTTTCCACAGGATGCAGATACCCAGAAACAGGCCTATGAAAGGCTTGCCTTTGAAGAATTCTTTCTTTTTCAGTTGCCTTTGGCTTTACGGAAGCTAAGAAAGAGAGAGAAAAAAGGCATCAGCCATAATATAGACGCAGAGTTATCAAGAAATTTTATCTCACGATTACCGTTTAAATTAACCCAGGCTCAGGAAAAAGTCATTGCAGAGATAGTACTGGATATGGCGAGCTCCGCTGCAATGCAGCGCCTGTTGCAAGGGGATGTCGGTTCAGGAAAAACAATAGTAGCTACTCTTGCCTGCAT
>JAQUAH010000046.1 GCA_028687345.1 Candidatus Omnitrophota bacterium
GGCTGCGCCTTGAAATTGACAGCATGCCTGCTGAAATTGATAACTTGCATAGAGGCATTGTGCAACTGGAAATAGAAAAACAGGCATTGAAGAAAGAAAAAGACAAATCCTCACAGGAGAGGCTGGAGAAAATAGAAGAGGAACTGGAAGTTGATAAAAAAGATTTGGAGAATAAAAAGAAACAATGGGAAAAAGAAAAATCCGTTATTGTTAAAATCCAGGAGATAAAAGAGAAATTAGAGGAACTTAAAAATGAAGCAAGTTCTGCCGAGAAGGTAGGAGACCTGGATAGAGTGGCCAGAATTAAATACGGAGAGATTATTGAGTTAGACAAGGAATTTAAAAAATACAACGATGAATTAAACAAGATATCCAAGGGGAATGCCATGTTACGGCAGGAGATAGACGAGGAAGATATCGCAAGGGTCGTCTCTGAATGGACGGGTATCCCTCTGACTAAACTTATGGAAGCCGACGCCCAGAAACTGGTGAAGATGGAAGAGCGGCTTAAACTTAAAGTGGTCGGCCAGGACGAAGCAATTGAGGCGATTTCATCCTGCATAAGAAGGTCGCGTTCCGGCCTGGGAGATGAAAAGAAACCGATGGGTTCATTTATTTTTATGGGCCCCACCGGCGTAGGAAAAACAAAACTGGCTAAGGCCCTGGCCTGGTTTTTATTTGATGACGAGGAGGCCTTAATCAGGATAGATATGTCGGAGTATATGGAGAAATTCAGTGTTTCTCGCCTGATGGGCGCGCCTCCCGGATACGTAGGCTACGAAGAAGGCGGCCAGTTAACGGAAAAGGTGCGGCGCAGGCCTTACGCAGTTATACTTCTTGATGAAATTGAAAAGGCCCATCCGGATGTTTTTAACATCCTGCTTGCGATTCTGGATGAAGGCAGGCTTACTGACGGCCAGGGCAGGACAGTTAACTTCAAAAACACAGTGATAATTATGACCTCCAATATAGGCCAGGAGATTCTTCAGGCGCGTTCAGTTATTGGGTTCTCCCGTCCAGCACTTGAAACATCTGACGGGATCCCGCCAGAGGCGGGAAAGGATACTAGAAAGGACACCTCGTTTACGCAAATCAAAGAACAGTTGCTGGAGGAGGTAAGAAAAACCTTAAGGCCTGAGTTCATAAACAGGTTAGACGATATCATTGTCTTTAACCCTTTGAGCAAAGAGGATATTTATCGCATAGTAGATATAGAACTGGCGCCTCTTTACAACAAATTGGCGCAACGTAAGATTCAGTTAGAATTGACTAAGAAGGCAAAGGATTTTATTGTAGAAAAAGGTTTTGATATTAACTATGGCGCCAGGCCCTTAAAAAGAACCATACAGAAGCATATACAGGACCCGCTGTCGCTTCGGCTTTTAAATGGCTCATTAAAGGATGGCGAAAAAGTCATAATAGATTTAGATGCGGATAAGAATTTATCGTTTAAAGGCGGTTAAGCCTCAGTATTAGGATTGACAAAGGAAGAATTTATGTTAAAATTATTTTTTAGCATTGTTAAGGCAAGAGTGCTAAAAAGGGGGTGCTATGGTAAGAACAGTTGATTACGAATCCAGAAGGAATTCTATTCTGAGCGCAGCCATAAATAAATACATCGATAAAGCAATTCCCGTTGCCTCGCAAGACTTAGCTTCTAATTTTGATATGAGTTCAGCCACTATCAGGAATATCTTTGCAGAGCTGGAAGAAGACGGTTTACTTACGCACCCGTATACTTCAGGAGGAAGGATACCTACGGATAGGGGCTATCGCTACTATGTAGATTTTCTCATCTCCCAGATGGAATTGCTGGATGGAGAAAAAGAGCGCATTGTCAGGGAATACAAGAGAGAAATCAAGCGGCTTGAGGACGCATTGGAAGAGACCTCTGAGGTTATTTCCAAGATTACGCATTATGCCGGGATTGTTTCATTCGTTAGATCGCAGGATAAGTTATTTTATAAAGGGATTAGCTATATCTTAGAGCAGCCGGAATTCCGGGATTCAGAGAGGATAAGGATATTAATCAGGTTCATTGAGGACAGGCAGCGGCTCTTAGAGATTATTAATCGTGATTTTAAGGAGAAGGTAAAGGTATATATCGGGCATGAGTTAGGTTGCCCGGAGATGGAGAATTATTCTTTGGTAGTTTCAAGTTACCGTTTAAAAAGCAAGCCCCTGGGGAGATTGGCTGTTTTGGGCCCCATGCGCATGGAATATAAACAGATTATCCCTGCGTTAGAATATATCTCTGACGTATTAACGGGAGTGCTGGATAATATATAAGGGTAAATAATGCAAGAGCAGAAAGAAAATCACAGGGAAAATAAAAAACAGCCGCAAGATAAACCTGAAGAGAAAACGGTTATTTTAAAAGAGGCGGAATATTTAAAATTAAAAGAAGATGCGGATAAGGCAGGAGAGTATTGGGATAAGATACTGCGGCTTCAGGCGGATTTCGAGAATACCCGTAAACGCCTGGAAAAAGACAAACAGGAATTTGTAAAGTTTGCTAACGAAGGGATTATTTTAGAGCTTTTAAATATCCTGGATGATTTAGAGCGCACAGTAGGGCTTGCGCAATCGCAACACCAGGACCTCTCGGCTTTTTTAAAGGGCGTAGAAATGATTTTGGCTCATCTTTATGAGATGCTTAAAGAGTACGGATTGAAGCCTATTGAGGCAGAAGGAAAATTATTTGACCCGAATTATCACGAGGCATTGATGCAGGTAGAAAATAAGGACCTGCCGGAACATACAGTTGTAGAGGAGTTACAAAAAGGATATTTACTGAGAGACAGGGTAATCAGGACTGCAAAAGTCAAGGTTTCTAAAAAGAACACAAGTGATCAGAATGTTTAGGAGGTAGAAATATGGCAAAAGTTATCGGTATTGATTTAGGGACTTCGAATTCCGCTGCTGCGGTAATGGAATCCGGAAGGCCGGTGATTATACCTTCCGCAGAAGGCGCGGGCGTTGCTTCGGGGAAGGCGTTTCCATCTTATGTAGCTTTTACAAAAGACGGCCAACGCCTGGTTGGAGAACCCGCAAGGCGCCAGGCAGCAATAAACCCTGAAGGCACTATTCAGGCTGCTAAACGCAAGATGGGAAGCGATTTTAAATTTAAGGTTTTTGGAAAAGAATATACACCTCAACAGATCTCTGCTTTTATATTGCAGAAGATAAAAGAAGACGCAGAGGCATATCTGGGGGATAAGGTTGAAGAAGCGGTAATAACCTGCCCTGCTTATTTTGACGACAACCAGAGGACAGCGACAAAGGATGCCGGTGAAATCGCAGGCCTTAAGGTCTTAAGGATTATTAACGAACCGACAGCCGCGTGCCTGGCATACGGATTGGAAAAAGCCGGGAAAGAATTGAAGATTCTGGTTTTTGATTTCGGAGGCGGTACGCTTGACGTTACTATTATGGAGATGTGGAAAGAAGGCGGTTTTAAGGTTATGGCCACAAGCGGAGATACACAGCTAGGCGGCACTGATATGGATAATGTGCTTATTGACTACATAGCCAAAGAGTTTAAGCGCGACACGGGTATTGATTTGAAGAATGACAGGATGGCTATGCAGCGCCTGCGCGAAGCCGCGGAAAAGGCGAAGGTAGAACTCTCAAGTACTTTAACTACGGATATCAATTTACCTTTTATTACTGCGGATGCAACCGGGCCAAAACACCTGACTATGTCAATTAACCGCGCAAAACTGGAAGAGTTAGTAGGCCCTATTATCGAGCGATGCCGCGGCCCTCTAGAACAGGCATTGAAGGATGCCCGCAGCGCATTTGAAAAAGAAGGCGTAAGCTTCGGAGATAAGGGAGTTGACAAGATTATTATGGTGGGCGGTCCGACAAGGATGCCTATCGTACAAAAGTTTGTCGAGGATTACTCCGGGAAGAAAATCGAACGCGGCGTAGACCCTATGGAATGCGTTGCGTTGGGCGCAGCGGTTCAGGCAGCAATCATTAAAGGAGACGTAAAGGATGTTTTGCTTCTTGACGTAACGCCGCTTTCTTTGGGTATTGAAACTTTAGGCGGGGTGAACACCAAGCTTATCGAAAGAAATACTACAATTCCTACGAGGAAAAGCCAGACCTTTTCTACCGCAGCGGATAATCAGACTGCCGTAACTATACGCGTTATCCAGGGAGAACGGCCTATGGCTGACGCGCAGGGCAATGTGGAGCTGGGCAGGTTTGATTTAGTAGGCATACCTGCTGCGCCGCGCGGAGTCCCGCAGATAGAAGTTTCTTTTGATATTGATGCCAACGGGATTGTGCATGTTTCCGCCAAGGACCTGGGTACAGGAAAAGAACAGTCAATACGCATTACGGCTCCCAAGAAGCTTTCTAAGGAAGAAATTGACAAGATGGTTAAAGACGCGGAGACGTTCGCTGCCGAAGATGCCAGGAAAAAAGATGAGGTTGAGGCTATTAATCAGGCGGACAATCTGGTTTACGCGACTGAAAAATCATTGAAAGATTACGGAGATAAAGTCAGCCAGGCAGACCGCGCAAACATAGAAAGCGCAATTAATGATTTAAAGACTGCAATAAAGGACAAGAATATAGACAGAATTAAAAAAGGCATGGAAGATTTGACTAAAGCTTCGCATAAACTGGCAGAGGAGATTTATAAACAGGCAGCAGCAAAACAGCAGCAACAACAGCAAGGACAATCTGCCGGCAACCAGGGGCAGACAGGCGGACAGGAAGATGAGTCTTCAAAGAGCGGCCAGGCTGACGAAGGCGGGAAAAAAGGCGAAGACATCATTGATGCGGAGTTTAAAGAGGAAGACGGAGATAAGAAATAAAATTAGCTATAAATTATGATGGCTACTAAGCGCGATTATTACGAAGTACTGGGTGTACAAAAAAATGCCACTCTCGATGAGATAAAAAAGGCCTATCGGGAGTCGGCATTGCGTTATCACCCTGACAGGGTCCCTCATGAACAGAAGAAAGAGGCAGAGGAGAAATTCAAGGAAATCTCCGAGGCCTATGCTGTGTTATCTGATTCCAACAAACGAGCCCTTTATGACCAGTATGGCCATGCCGGTATTGACCAGAAATATGCTTATGAAGATATTTTTAAGGGAGCTGATTTCAGCAGCGTCTTTCAAGACTTGGGAGACTTTGGTGTTGGCGGAGGGCTATTTGAGGAGATATTCGGTGATTTGGGCTTTGATATTTTTGGCGAAAGGCAGGGCAGGCGTTCTTCCGGGAGCCGGCGCAGAGGCAGGGATTTACAGATTTCCGTAGATATAACTTTAGAAGAAGCAGCAAGCGGCACAGAAAAAACTATTACCATTCCGCGTTACGAAACCTGTTCTGTCTGCTCTGGCAGCGGCGCAAAGCCCGGAACCAAAAGGATTACCTGTCCTCAATGTAAAGGTTCAGGCCGCACTGTAGTTTCCAGCGGTTTTTTTCAATTAGCACAGACCTGTTCCCGTTGCGGTGGAGAAGGCTCAGCTATACAGTCTCCCTGTCCGCAATGTCATGGTGAAGGCAAAACCAAGGTAACCGGCAAAATCAAAGTCAAAATACCTGCCGGAGTGGATGCAGGTTCTAATTTGAGAGTAAGAGGTGAAGGCGAAGCAGGGACTGCAAGCAGAGGGGATTTGTATGTGGTTATCGAAGTAAAACCGCATCCTCTTTTCCAGCGGCATAATAATGATATAGTTACTGAAATAGATATTAGCTTGGCTAAGGCAATATTAGGGGGAGAAATAGAAGTGCCTACGCTTAACGGCAAGGTAAGTATGAAAATACCCCAAGGCACCCAAAGCGGAAAGATTTTCCGCCTGAGGGAAAAAGGAATCCCTGATTTGCACGGCAGAGGGATCGGCGATGAGCTGGTAAGAGTAAACGTGCAAATACCAACGCGCCTTAGCGCTGAACAACGCAAGCTCATTGAAGAATTCGCAAGGCTCTCAGGAGAAGAAAATAATAAAGAGAGTTTTACGGATAAGATAAAGCGGTCGTTTAGATAACGGCCGACAATTAACTAAAACGGAGTGAAGTTCTATGCCGACATATGAATATGAATGTAAGCATTGCGGATACGCTTTTGAGGTATCCCAGAAGATGACCGATAAGCATTTAAGCGCCTGTCCAAAATGCAACAAGGAAGTACGCAGGCTTATAAGCAGCGGTGCCGGGATAATCTTTAAAGGAAAAGGATTTTATGCAACAGATTATCGCAAAAAAGAAAAATCTAAAGACAAACAAGAAGAAAAGTGTAATGCCTGCCCCCAAGCTAAAGAGGGATGTCAAATGAAGCAACAGCTTAGCTAACGATGCCTGTCAAATTCAAAAGTAGATTCTGGTTGCCCGTATTATTCGTGATGGTTATTATTTTTTATGCCTCTTCTATCCCGGGTAAGGATATTCCGCTTGTGTTTTCTTTTCAGGATATCGTATTCCACTTTTTTATTTATTTTCTCCTTGCCTGGTCTTTCTCCCGCGCATTAAAAAAAACCTATTCAGATATCGCTGTCCTTAAAGTTATCTTTTTTACTCTTGTATTTGGGGTTATTTATGCCATAAGCGATGAGTGGCATCAATCGTTTGTACCTCATAGGAATGTCAGCGCCTCGGATGTGCTTGTCGATGGCATGGGAAGTCTTATGGGTGGATTGATTTACGGATTCCGCAATGACAAAAATAAAGCCGTTTAAGGCTATTACTTATAATCAGGAAAAAATAAAGGATGTCTCCAGCGTTACCTGTCCGCCTTACGATATAATTTCTCCCCAGAAGCAGCAATACTATCATGATATCAATCCTTACAACTTTATTCACATACTTTTAGGCAAGGATATCCCGGGTGAAGATAAGTATCGCAGGGCTGCAAATTGTTTTAATGATTGGCGTAAGCACGAAATCCTCATTCAGGATACAAAGCCCGCTATATATTTCTATAGCCAAGAGTATAAAATCAGGGGAGAGAAGAGGACCAGGTTAGGCTTTGTCTCACTTTTACACCTGGAACAAAAGGGCGTCTCAATATTCGGGCATGAACATACGCACCTTGAGCCAAAAGAAGACAGGCTTAAGCTTTTAAAAGAGTTGAAGGCAAATTTAAGCCCGATATTTGTAATATTTTTAGATAAAAAACGCATTATCCAGCGCCTCTACCAGCAGGTCAGCAAGGATAATCCTTTTCTCAACGTAACAGATGATAACAGCACAGTGCATAAACTATGGAAGTTAGATGCGCCAGAGGTGTTAGAAAAAATTCAAGAGGACATGGCAGGAGAAAACATCTTTATTGCTGACGGCCACCATCGTTATGAAGTTGCCTGCGCTTATAGGGACCAGATGAAAGAGAAGTTGGGCACAATTACGGGAGAAGAAAGTTTCAATTATGTACTTGCCTATTTTACGAATACCGACCAGAGGGGGCTTCTAATACAGCCGGTACACCGCCTCTTGAAACTGAAGGAGGAATTAGATTTAGAAAATTTTAAGGCCGGCCTTAAGAATTATTTTGACGTAGAAGAAGTTAAAGAAAAAAACAGGTTTTTCTTCCTTATGGAAAAGGGCGGGCGCGGCGAACATGTTTTAGGAATGTACAAGAATAAAAAATTCTGGCTCCTGCGCCTGAAGAATATCATGATTTTAGACAGGATAATCACAGATAAGCCCAAAGAGTATAAATCTCTGGATGTTTCCATCTTAAACCATATCATTCTAAAAAAAGTTTTAGGCTATGATATGGATTATTTGGAAAATAAAGAAAATTTAGCCTTCAACCCCAGTGCGGATGAGTTCATTAAACGGGTGGATAGTGATAGCCGTTTTGTGGCATTTTTCTTAAACCCGGTAAAGATGGAGCAAATAATTTCGGTTTCCTTAATCGGCGAAAGGATGCCGCCCAAATCAACATATTTCTATCCGAAGGTGCTTTCAGGGTTAGTGGTGAATAAATTTAATGAGGAGAACAGGTAGGATGGCGCTTTTTGGCAAACCAAAATATACGATTGTAAGATTAAGAAAGAAGGAGATTCCCGAAGGCCTCTGGACTAAGTGCGAAGGATGCTCTGAGGCGTTGTATAATAAGACCCTTGAAGAGAACCAAAAGGTATGCCCTAAGTGCAATTACCATTTTGTGCTCGGGGCTCATGAAAGAATAAATATGCTTTTAGGTAAAGATACTTTCGAGGAATACGATAAGGACATGATCTCATGCGACCCGTTAGATTTTAAAGGCCCGAAGACCTATAAGGAAAAATTGGAAGCAGACCAGAATATAACCGGCTTAAAGGATGCAGTAGTATCGGGTGAGGGGAAATTAGATGGAAAGAGATTAATCATTGCCGTTACAGATTCCCGTTTTATTATGGGCTCGATGGGTTCGGTTGTCGGAGAAAAGATAACGCGCGCTATTGAATTTGCCACAAAGAACAGGCTTCCTATTATAATTATATCCGGCTCAGGCGGCGGGGCCAGGATGTACGAAGGCATGTTTAGCCTCATGCAAATGTCCAAAACCTGTGCTGCGCTTTCATACCATCATCAAGCTAAACTGCCTTATATTTCAGTGCTTACAAATCCTACTATGGCCGGTGTCATGGCTTCATTTGCCGGAATTGCAGATGTAATCATTGCCGAGCCGAAGGCCTTAATCGGGTTTACCGGCCCGCGTGTAATCGAGCAGACTATAAGGCAAAAATTGCCACCGGGGTTCCAGCGCTCCGAATTTCTTCTGGAGCATGGTTTAATAGATATGATAGTGCATCGTAAGGCGTTAAAGGCGACGTTAAGCCAATTACTTGACTATTTTAGTTAATATAGATATAATTTTGTTTACGAAATAACTCCTGCCTGCCGGCAGGCAGGAGTTAACGAAGAGCTACAGAGGAGTGAGATAATGGCGCAAGTAAGTTTAAGGGGAGTTTCAAAGGTCTTTCCGGGCGGTGTAAAAGCAGTAAATAAAGTTAATTTAGGCGTTGAGAACAAAGAATTCATGGTTCTCGTTGGCCCATCAGGATGCGGGAAATCGACTACCCTGAGAATGGTGGCCGGTTTAGAGGAGATAAGTGAAGGAGATATATATATAGGGGATAAGAAAGTTAATGATGTCCCGGCAAAAGACAGGGATATCGCTATGGTATTTCAAAATTACGCCCTTTATCCGCATATGAGCGTATTTGAAAACATGTCCTTTGGCTTGCGCCTTAGGCACTTACCGAAAAATGAAATTATTCAGCGCGTAAATGACGCCGCTGACATATTAGGCATAAAGCGTCTCCTTGACCGTAAGCCCCGTGAACTCTCAGGAGGGGAGAGGCAGCGCGTTGCCGTAGGAAGGGCAATCGTGAGAAAGCCGTTGGTGTTCTTATTCGATGAGCCCTTAAGCAATCTTGATGCAAAGATGAGAGTGCAGATGCGCACCGAGATTCATAAATTGCATATAAGGCTGCAGACTACCATAATATATGTGACACACGACCAGGTTGAGGCAATGACTATGGGCGACAGGATTGCCGTAATGAAGGATGGAGTATTGCAGCAGGTAGCAGACCCCATCGCTATTTACGACCATCCTAAAAATAAATTTGTCGCAGGCTTTATAGGTTCTCCACCCATGAATTTCATGGAGGGAAGAATCGTAAAGAAAAACGGCCGGATATATTTTGATGAAGGAAAGATTATTGTTAAGATTGTTGAAGATATGCATAAGGCCATAACGCCTTATATAGGTAAAGAGATTATCTTCGGTATACGTTCCGAAGATATTTATGATAAGCTGTTTGTTTCTGAGGCTCCTCCGGAAAACGTTGTCAGAGTAAACTGCGAAGTATATGAACCCATGGGCTCCGAGGTTTACCTCTATCTTAATACAAGCAAGCACACCTTTATTGCCCGCGTAGGCGCGCATGATAAGCCCAAAGTCAACCAGGATTTAGATGTTGTTTTTGATATGAGCAAGGTGCACTTTTTTAATAAGGATAGCGAAGAGACTATTGTATAAAAAAAACGCCTTCTTAAAAACCCTCCTTTGCGCCGCTCTCTTCTTATTTTCATATATCATACTGCCGCTATATATAACCTTCTCCTTAAAGGCATTATCTTTTAAGTATCTCCTCGTTTTTTACTTAATTAACATTATCGTTATAACCTGCCTTGTAAGAAAAAATTCCGGAAAGATTTACCGCTTTGAATATCAAATCCAGGTGCTTCAGGAAAAATTGAATATCCTGAATGACCGCAATTCCTCTGAACTCAAAAACAATGCAAGCCTGGAGGCAAAAATAATACGTTACAACAGCCTTAAAAAGCTGGTTGAAGAATTAAACGAAAGCCTGAATTTTGAGCACATTGCAAATATTATCACCCTCGCTGCTTTCTCGCTTGTTTCAAATAATAAAGGCACATGCATATTGTATCTGGTAGATAAAGAAACGCAGAAATTAGCTCTCTTTAAAACAAAAAAAGAAGACAGGGAATTAGTAGTGAAGGCCAAAGAAGGGGATATCTTTGATTTCTGGGTCGCCAGGCATGCCACCCCTTTGTTGGTAGAGAACATCAGAAATGACTTCCGCTTTGACCCGGAAAAATTAAAGATACAAGATTTAAGGCCTATCCTTTCTTTAATCAGTTCTCCTTTCATAAGCGACCATAGGTTCCTGGGGCTATTGAGGCTTGACAGCCCAAAGGCTCATACTTTTTCACAGGATGACCTAAGGTTGTTAGCCACAATCTCTGACCTTGGCTCAGTAGCCCTGGAAAATAGCGAGCTCTTTGCCCAGACCCAGAACCTGGCCATGCACGATGGATTGACTTCTCTGTATACAAAGGGGTATTTCCTGGAGCGCCTGAAGCAGGAATGTATCAGGTTCAGGCGCAGAAGCGCCGCCTTTTCTTTACTAATGATTGATATAGATTCTTTTAAGAATTACAACGATAATTTTGGGCATACAGCAGGAGACATCGTATTAAGAAAAATAAGCGAGAAGTTAACCAGCTTTTTTAAAAAATTAAATCCCATAATAGGCCGTTTCGGAGGAGAAGAATTCTGCGTGATTATCCCGGATGCGGATAAGAAAAAGGCATTCTCTTTGGCTGATATGATGCGCCAGGAATTAGAGAAGGAAAAGATAATCTTACGCCGTCAGGAGACAAATATTACCGTCTCAATCGGCGTAGCAACATTTCCTTTTGACGCCAATGTTGAGGATGATTTAATACAGAAGGCAGATCAGGCAATGTACAAGGCAAAAAAGGCAGGGAGAAACCAAGTATGCTGTATTTAAGCTTATTAATTCTATTAACCATAGCCCCGGCTCTTTTAATCAAGCGAAGGTTTTCTAATAAATTTATTCAACGTAATGATGAATTGAAACGCTTGACTCAAGAGCATGAAAATAAATTTGAACAAAATTTACAGCTAAAAAAACAAAATACTGAGTTAGAAGCAAAAGTCCGTGAAACTATAGCACTTTACGAGATAACCAAAGATATCACCAAGACCCTGCGCGAAGACAAGATATTTACTATTTTTAAGGATAATATAGCCAGGTACATTGAAGTAGAAGATTGCAGATACCTAAAGGATGAAGCAGAGCTTTGGCGGTATAAAAATTATACCGTACTGCCGATAAAGATACAGGATAAGCCCATAGGGTATTTGGCAGCCACGGGTATTGAAAAGGAAGGCAAAGAAAAATTTCTCATTCTGGCTTCACAGTTTGTCTCGGGGATTAAGCGGGCGGTTCTT
>JAQUAH010000047.1 GCA_028687345.1 Candidatus Omnitrophota bacterium
GGCAACCGTGGATGGGATTGAGTCTATGAAAAAGGGATACGGTGAACCAAAATCTTTACAAGAATATCACCAGATGCTACAAGAAAAAGAGGCGCGAAAGGTAAGCGCCAAAAAATAGTATTTGCTGCTGCGCACCCAAGCCTATCGGAAGGCTTGGTGTCCACTACTGTGGAAGGAGGTATAAATGCCTGAGGTAAAGGAAATTAGAGCCAGTGAACTTGACACAAAAGAATTTATTGAGAAGAAAGTTTCAGAGATCCGCCAGACTGTAGGCAATGGCGTCGCCATCAATGCCCTTTCAGGAGGAGTGGATTCTTCGGCGGTAACTATGCTGGGAGCTAAAGCATTGGGCCAGAGGCTTAAGACATATTTCATTGATAACGGAATTATGCGCGAGGGTGAACCAGAGCAGATAGTTTCGGTGTTTAAGAATATGGGAGTAAACGTTGAGATAATTGATGCGCAGGAGGAGTTCTTCAGCGCCCTAAAGGGTATTGAAGACCCGGAGGAGAAACGCGAGGCAATTACCCAGACGTTTTACAAGAAGGTCTTTGGCAATCTGGTGAAAAAGAGCGGGGCAAAATATCTTTTGCAAGGGACGATTCTTACCGATATAGACGAGACGGTCGCCGGCATTAAGCGCCAACATAATGTTTTTGAACAGTTGGGCATTGACCCGCAGGAGGCATTTGGCTACAAGATTATTGAACCGCTGGTAGAGTTAAGGAAGGACGGCGTGCGCAAGGTTGCGCAAGCCCTGGGTTTGCCCTCATCCATATATAACCGCATGCCGTTCCCTGGCCCTGCGCTTTGCGCGCGCGTAATCGGAGAAGCAACCCGCGAACGCATCAGCCTGGTACGTAAAGCAACCTCAATCCTTGAAGAGGAGCTCGCTTCGGTTAAGGCATTTCAATATATGGCAATACTTCACAATGACCGCGTTACCGGGATGCGTGATAATAAGAGGGACTTTGGACAGCAGATTGAAATACGTTGCTGGGATAGTATTGACGCGCGAAAAGCTACGCCAACCCGTCTTGACTTCAGTCTTTTAGAAAAATTGGCTAACCGTATTGTTAAGGAAGTGCCCGGGGTGGTCAGCGTTACATATAATATAGCCGCTAAGCCGCCTTCAACAATAGAAGCAGTATAGCGTTACGCGCAAGAGAGGGAGGTATTAAAGCTTAAAAAGAGCCTTATCCTTTTCAGTTAATTCGCCGCAAAAAATCCAGACCGCAATCTGTAAACGCTCATCCATTATTCTTATTATCTTGCCTTCTTTCTGAATATTTTCCCCTTTATCAATATCTTTTACTGTATCCTTATCCTTGAATAAAAATATTACCTGATAAGGAATATTATTTTTTGTTTTCTGCTGTTCGGTAATCACCTGGTAATAGGTGCCTTTTAAGTCATTTGCCGTATCAAAATAATCGTATTCTCCGGCATCGCTGACTATGCCGCTAGCGGAAATCTCTTTGCCTAAATTATCTTTTACCAGCTGGTCCTTTTGCAGGCCGGTTCCCCTTTGAAAATTATCTACTAATTCTGCAATCTCTACCGGTTTACAATAAGAGAAGAGACTCAGGCCTAAAATGAACATCAATACTAAAACACTAATTCTTCTTATCCTTGCCATCTATTCCCTCCTTGTTTTTATTTGCCAATAATATAACTTTTTTTGATAAAATTTGCAAGGCTTTTTTAGGGAATTCTGAAAGATAGAGAAACTCCCAAAAATAAGTCTTGACAACTATATGTCTAATGCATATAATTGTATGAATAATCAATATAAATATATGCAGAAAGAATACAACATAGGCTAAAAATGAAAAAATTCTCAAAAAATACGCTAAAACTTTTAAGGTTTTTTTATTCTCATCCTCAGGAGCAATTTTACATCCAGCAGCTGGGCAGGCTTCTTAAAAAAAAGCCCGGAGTTTTCCAGAGGGCCCTTTACAGCCTTGAGAAAGAAGGGGTATTAAAAAGCGATTATAAGGCAAATGCGAGGTTCTTCAGCGTGAACACGGGTTACCTTTTTTATGAGGAATTCAAAAGCATTGTTAAGAAGATGCATAATCTTACAGTTGCAATTATCCTGGCTTTTACCTTTCTATTGCTAAGTGTTAGTGACGGGCCTTGCAGCGAAAAGGGGCCGGAAGCCATAGTGTTTTCTTCGCTGAAGAGCGCGATTGAGGTTGCATTTAAGAACAACAAGGATATAAAGATAAACGAGTACGAGCTTAAAGTAGCAAGCGCAGATATATTAGGGGCAAGAAGCGCATTTTTGCCGAACGTAGACTTTAATGCCGGTTATCAACATAATGGAGCAGTGTTGTATTCTTCTGCCGGCACCGGAAAGAAGGATACGAGGATATTTTCAGGATATAAAAACGATAATACTATGGGAATAAGCGCAACCGAGACTATTTATAACGGCGGAGCTAATCTTGCTGCATTAAGAGAAGCGCAGCTGGCCTTAAAGGAGCAGGAGGAAACATTACGAGCTATCAAGCTTAATGTAGAGCTTGAGACAAAGAGGCTTTATTACGGGCTTTTACTTGCCTATGAAACAAAACGTATTGCCGAAGACCTTGTAGAACAGGCAAGAAGCCATTACGAACAGGTGAAAAGTAATTTTGAACAGGGGACTTCCTCCAGGTTCGATGTTTTACAGTCTAAGGTGCAGGTTTCTTTGCTTATGCCGCAGTTAATCAATGCCCAGAATTCCATAGATCTAATCATTGCGGAAATAGTTAAATTACTCGGCCTAAAAGTAGGCGGTAAGATAATTATTAAGGATAAATTAATTTACGCCCCGTTTGAAATAAGAGAAGAGGATTTCCTGAAAGAGGCGTATTTAAACGAACCGGAGATGATTTTAAAGTCTTTAGGGATTGATGTCAGTAAGTGGGCAATCAAATACGCCAGGGCAGGGTGGTTTCCTCAGATAGAGGCCGGCTCGGAATATGTATATAACTCCAATAACTGGGGAAATATGTTTAACGATAAACATAGCAACTGGAATATCGGCTTTACCGTGCGCATACCTATATTTGACGGGTTTTCCACAAGGGCAAAAGTGGACGCTGCTAAGGCAAAGCATATGCAGGCAGTAATAGGTAAAGAAAATTTAGCGGATCAGGTAGCGGTTGACGTAAAACAGGCATGCCTTGATTTGGCAGAAGCAGCCGCGGTGATAAAGTCGCAGGAAGACAACCTTCAGGATGCAAAGGAAGCCTTAGAGATTGCTTATGTCCGTTACAATAATGGCGTAGGTATAAACCTGGATGTTTTAGATACCCAGGTTTCTTTGGCAAATGTGGAAAAGAATCTTAGCGAAGGCATTTACGATTATATTATGGCAAAGGCAAGGCTGGATAGGGTTATGGGCAAGGCCGCTACGGAGGAGAAAAAATGAAGAAAAAAATAAAGTTTATAATTGTGCTTTTAATATTAGTTATTGTGGTTTCTGCAGTAGTTGTCTTCATTATAAAAAAAGAGAATGCTAACGCAAAAGTCATTAAAGTATCGGGTAATATTGAAGGCGATACCGTGCGCATATCTTTCAGGGTGGAAGGGCAGATCACAGAACTTTTAACTGACGAAGGCATGGTCATCAAGAAAGAAGATATTGTTGCCAGGCTCAATAAAGATGAGTTAAGCAAGGTTAAGGCTCAGGCAGAAGCAGAGCTGAAATTTGCGGAATATCAATATAAACTTGATTACGATGATTATGTAAGGGCTCAAAATCTTCTGAAGGCAGGCGCGATTTCAGCGCAAAACCGCGACCAGGCAAAGACCAAAATGGAAACTGACCTGGCTGAGATTAAAAAATTGCGCGCTTCTTTGGAGCTAACCAATACAAAATTAGGCTGGACAGATTTAGCCAGCCCCCTTGACGGTTACGTCCTTGTAAAAAGCGCTTTGCCGGGAGAAGTTGTGCAGGCAGGGGCTGCGGTTTTTACTGCCATAAACTTACGCGATCTTTGGGTTACTGCGTATATAAATGAGACGGATTTAGCTAAGGTTAAATTAGGGCAGAAGGCCTACGCACAAACAGACAGTTATCCCGGTAAAAAATATGATGGACGGGTTTCATTTATTTCCGACCAGACAGAGTTTACTCCTAAAAATATCCAGACCACCGAAGAAAGAGTAAAATACGTTTACAGGATAAAGGTTAAAGTGGATAATTCAAGCCTGGATTTAAAACCCGGGATGCCCATAGATGCATACATAATGATTCAATAATTCTCATCCCTCATGGTTACTATAAAAACCGTAAATCTCACCAGGAAATTCAGCGAACTTACAGCGGTAAATAATCTTAATCTCCAGATAAACGAAGGAGAGATATTCGGCTTGGTCGGTCCGGACGGCGCAGGTAAGACCACTACCATGCGTCTTCTTACCAGCATTCTTGACCCCACTGCCGGAGAGGCCTGGGTTTACAACAAGCATACTGTAAAAGAAGCAGAATCGCTAAAAGAATGTATCGCATATATGTCCCAGCGTTTCGGGCTTTATGAAGAATTAAGCGTTCTGGAGAATATACATTTTTACGCCGATGTTTATGGCGTAGCTAAGAAAAATCGAGAGCAGGTTATTGATAAACTACTTGGATTTTCCGGCCTACTGCCATTTAAGCAGCGTTTTGCGGGAAAACTTTCCGGAGGAATGAAACAAAAATTGGGGTTAGCCTGTGCCCTGATTCACACTCCAAAAGTGTTATTTCTGGATGAGCCTACCAATGGCGTTGACCCGGTTTCCCGCAGAGATTTCTGGGGTATCCTTTATGAACTCCTCAAAGAAAAGGTTACTATTTTCTGTTCTACCTGTTATCTTGATGAGGCTGAGCGTTGCGGAAGGGTCGGGCTTATGCATAAAGGCCAACTTTTACGTTGCGAGTCTCCCGAGAAAATCAAAAAAGAGTATAATACCAAGACTCTTGAAGATGCATTTATTAAGATAATTAAAGAATATGAAGAGCGACAATCAAGATAATATTGTCGTAAGCGTCCAGAATCTGGAAAAAAGATTCGGCAATTTCATCGCTGTAAACCGGATTAATTTTGAAGTTAAGAAGGGCGAGATTTTTGGGTTCCTGGGACCTAACGGAGCGGGAAAATCCACAACCATCAGGATGCTCTGTGGCATTATTCCTCCTACATCAGGAAGCGGCCAGGTCGGAGGCTATGATATTATCAAAGAGCAGCACAAGATCAAAGAGAATATTGGCTATATGTCACAGAAGTTTTCTCTCTATAATGACCTGACCGTAGCCGAGAATATTAATTTTTACAGCGGCATCTACAAGATTCCAAGGGTTGAGAAAAAAGAGCGTTTTGAGGCTACGTTACGCACCGCAGGGTTAGAGGGGATGGGGTCTCAACTTACTGTGACTCTTGCCGGCGGATGGAAACAGCGCCTGGCTTTGGGATGTGCGCTTCTGCATAAACCGGGGATTATCTTTCTTGACGAACCGACCTCGGGCGTTGACCCGCTTACCCGGCAGAATTTCTGGGATATCATCAAAAAACTTTCTGCAAACGGGGTTACCGTATTCGTGACCACGCATTATATGGATGAGGCGGAAAATTGTAACCGCATAGTTTTAATTTACCACGGTACAATTATCTCTCATGGTACGCCCCAGGAGATGAAAACTACCTGCATGAAGAATGAGGTGTTTGAAATTACCTTGGCTAATTCACAGGATCGGCTGGAAGGGATGAGTAAAGTTGAAGGGGTCAAAGAAGCAGCGCTCTTTGGAGCAACAATTCATATCGTAGCATATGACAGCGGGAAGGCCATACCGGGGATAAAGAAATTTTTAGAGAAAGAGAAAGCGGGAGAATTCACCATTAATAAAATTCTTCCTTCCCTGGAAGATGTATTTGTTTCTCAGATTGAAGATTACGATCAGGAGCATAAGGCAGAATGAATCTAAAAAGGGTAAGCACAGTAGCCCGGAAGGAATTTATTCAGATTAAGCGCGACCCGCGCTCGTTAGCCCTGGCGTTGGCAATTCCGATATTTATGCTTTTGATTTTCGGATACGGGCTTTCCCTGGATATTGACCATGTGCGCACTGTAGTCTGGAACCAGGATGCCTCCTCAAAAATTACCCGCGATTTCCTGCTTAATTTCAAAAATTCCAAATACTTTGAAATCATCAAGTATACGGATAATTATAGGGATATCGAACATATGATTAACAGCGGCAGTGTTATGATGGCGCTGATTATTGCGAAAGATTTCTCACATTATATTGAATCCGGTAAAAAAGCGCCCTTGCAGCTGATTGTGGACGGAAGCGATGCAAATACCGCTACCATTGCCATGAACTACGTGCAAGCGGTTGTCTCCAAATACAACGTGGACTTATTGACAAGTACTTTTGCCCGGAGTGGCATTAATCCGCCGCCAAATGTTGATAGCCGCACCAGGATTTGGTTCAATATGGGGTTAAAGAGCACCTGGTTTATTATTCCAGGCGTAATCTCAATGATTATTATGATTATTGCTGCGCTTCTTAGTTCACTTTGCATCGCCCGGGAATGGGAAAGAGGCACTATGGAGCAGCTGATTTCTACTCCTGTAAAAGCGCCGGAACTGATAATAGGCAAGTTTATACCCTATTTTACCATCGCCTTTTTTGACCTTACGATAGGGGTGTTGATGGCCAGGTTTCTCTTCGACGTGCCTTTTAGGGGAAATTATCTTTTGCTTATCATTTTAAGCTCGTTCTTTTTAACCGGTGCCTTATCGTTAGGTATATATATCTCTGTAGTTGCCCGCACACAATTAATGGCCAGCCAGCTGGCAAGCTTGACCACACTTATCCCCGGCATCCTCCTTTCAGGTTTTATTTACCCCATTTTTAATATGCCGAAGGCACTGCAAGTAGTCACTTTTTTTGTTCCTGCGCGTTATTACATAGTTATATTGAGGGACTTGTTCTTAAAAGGAAGCGGCATAGATACTATGTGGGATGAAGCTTTATTTATGGTATTATTTGCGTTTATAATGCTAAATTTTGCGGTGCGAAGATTCAAGAAAAAGGTGGCTTGATGTTTGAACGGGCAAAGGCAATACTTATAAAGGAATTCAAGCAGATTTTCCGCGACCCGCGGATGAAAACAGTAATTTTTGTCTCTCCGCTTATTCAGATAATCCTCTTTGGCTATGCCGCTAATAAAGATATTACTTATGTCCCTACGGCTATTTACGATAAAGATAACACTTACGAGAGCAGGGAATTTCTGCGTAGATTCACATACTCTAAATATTTTGTGCCTGAATATTATATCTCAAGCGATAGAGACCAAAGTTATATCCTTGATAAAGGCAAAGCGAGCGTAGTTATACATATTGACCGTGGTTTTGGCCGTAACCTTAATTCCAAAAAGGATGCAGCAGTACAATTAGCCTTTGACGGCACAGACTCAAATACAACCACGGTTGTGATGGGTTACGCCAATACGATTGTGGGGAACTATCAGTATGATATCGCTAGAAAAGAAGCCTCTGCCAGCGGAAAAATATCAAATTTTCCCTCTGTAGAACTGAGAGACCGCGCCTGGTTTAACGGGAATCTTGTTTCAAGGAATTATTATCTGCCCGGAGTAATCTGCACCATAGTTACGATGATGTCGCTTTTATTAACTGCCATGGCTATAGTAAAAGAAAAGGAAATTGGCACTATGGAGCAGCTGATTGTCAGCCCCATAAGGCCGATTGAGCTTATTGTAGGTAAGCTTCTTCCTTTTGGCATAATCGCACTTATTCAAATTACACTGATTACGATGCTGGGAGTAGGGTGGTTTCATATACCGTTAAGAGGAAATCTGTTTTTATTGCTGCTTTCCACCTGTATATATTTGTTTACTACTTTAGGAATAGGACTTTTTATCTCCACGATATCTTCTACCCAGCAAGAGGCGATGATGTCGGTTTTCCTTTTTTATATGCCGACAATCCTGTTATCCGGATTTGCTTACCCCATAGCCAATATGCCTCAAGCTATACGATGGTTTACCATCTTTAACCCCTTGCGTTATTTTATGGTAATTATACGCAGTATTTTTTTAAAAGGAGTAGGAATAGAAATCCTCTGGCCGCAGATGGTGCCGTTAGTAATTATAGGGGTTTTTGTTATTACATTAAGCACCCTTAAATTCCGTAAGGCTTTAGGGTAAAAAATATGGTTTTGTTAAATTCTTTTATTCCGTGGTTTTTATTCTGGCTTTTTGCCTTCTATAAGAAGATGGAATTGACGGCGGCAGTAACCGGCTTACTGGCGATGTTATTTGTTATTATAAAGAACAAAAGACAAGGTCGTTCGGCCAAGAGCCTTCAAAAGGGGACTGTGGTGTTCTTTACCCTGTTTGCGCTAGGCACTTTGGTTTTCGGCAAAGAAATCATTGCCAGCAATGTAGATTTATTGGGCAATTCAGCGATTTTGATTATCGTGTTTATAACAATTATCTTTAAGAAGCCTTTTGCTCTGGAGTTTGCCCGCAAACATGTAAGAAAAGAGCTCTATGACGACCCACGCCTTATCCGTACAAGTTACCTGATTAGCTGGTTCTGGTTTGTGGTCCTTCTGGTTAATTTTTCTTTGGTTGTAGGCAGGCATTTTTCCTTCATACAGATAGATAGGGGCTTGAGTGTGGCAATACGCATCTTTAACTGTATTGCGGCAATGAAAATCACTCAGTGGTATATACGGCATAACCATGTATTGTCGTGAGAATTAGATATGATCCGATTTTATATTATATGCATTATGAATATATTTATATGCATATTGCATATAAATCAAAAAATGCCGGATAGAAAAAGCAGGCGAATAAATAAAAATTTAGCAAAGGACTAAAATTTAAGGTAGAATGAATAAAGGCCAAGAAACAGGAGATTAAAATGAAAAAGAAAACTGCCAAGAAAATCGGGATATTAACTTCAGGCGGCGACTGCCCGGGCTTAAATGCAGTAATTAGGGCTATAGTTAAAATAGCTGTACACGCACATAACATAGAAATAATCGGTTTTCAGGACGGATATGAAGGCTTGATACATAACAGGTTCATTCCTTTAGGTAGCCGTCAGGCTTCGGGGATACTTACCATAGGTGGGACAATCCTTGGTACTTCCAATATCGCCACTCCATACCGGTATGCAGTAAAAGAAGGCAAAAAAATAATTTATAAAGATGTGTCGCAAAAAGCCATCGCGAATTACAAAAGAAATAAACTTGATGCCCTGATTGCAATCGGAGGCGACGGCACATTATCTGCGGCTTTGAAACTTAAAAAAGACGGCCTTAATATTGTAGGCGTTCCAAAGACGATAGACAATGACCTTTCAGAAACGGATTGGACTTTTGGTTTTGATTCTGCGGTTACCACGGCCACAGAAGCCATAGATAAGTTGCATTCGACCGCACAATCCCATCATCGGGTAATGATTATAGAAGTGATGGGGCGTTATGCCGGCTGGATAGCTCTCTTTTCAGGTATGGCAGGCGGTGGCGATGTGATTTTAATTCCTGAGATACCTTACCGGATAGAAAAGATTTGCGCAAAAATAAAAGAACGCCAGAAGCTGGGTAAGCGTTTCAGTATTATCGTGGTGGCGGAAGGCGCAAGGCCCGTGGGCGGAGAGGTTGTCGTCGCTAAGATTGTGGAGAAGTCTTTCGACAAAATCAGGCTGGGAGGGATTGCCAGCCGCTTAGCGGATGAGATTGAGAGGAGAATCCAGATTGAATGCCGCGCAACTATCCTTGGCCATGTCCAGAGAGGCGGGACACCCACTTCTTTCGACAGGGTATTGGCTACAAGATACGGAGCAGAGGCGATAAATTTAGTCTTGCGAAAAAATTTTGGCCGGATGGTAGCTTTAAAAGGAAATAAGATAACCTCCGTTCCCATAGAAAAAGCAGTAAAGAAGTTAAAATTAATTCCTTTGAACTCTGGGCTTATCCGTAGTTTAAGAGAGATGAATGTGAGTTTCGGAGATTAAAAGGAGAGGCGATGATGGTGCTGAATAAGACAGATGCTAACTGGGTTAAGGTCAATGAAGATATGACTAAAAAAGGGGTTAAGATTTCTTTTTGGGCTAACCTTGAGTATAGGCTGGGTAAAGATCAATATACTTCTACCAAAGAAGATAAATTTATGGCTTTGGCGCTGGCGATGCGGGACAGGATTATTGAGCGGTGGCTGGCAACACAGGAAGAGTTTCACAAAAAGAAAGTAAAAAGGGTATATTATTTGTCCTTAGAGTTTTTAATCGGCAGGTTGCTGGGAACAAATATGTTAAATCTTGGTATATGGGAGGAGGCAAAACAGGCTGTGCAAGATTTGGGGCTGGATATGGAAGAATTGCGTGAATGCGAACAGGACGCGGCATTAGGTAACGGTGGCCTGGGAAGGCTGGCTGCCTGTTTCATGGATTCTATGGCTACGCTCGGTATCCCTGCGTATGGATACGGCATACGTTATGATTACGGCATGTTCAAGCAAAAAATAAGTAACGGGATGCAAGTGGAACTTCCCGATATATGGCTGAGCAAAGCCAGCCCCTGGGAATTCGACCGTCCGGAATATACGGTAAAAGTACATTTTTATGGCCGCACATATATGTTTAATGATGAAAACGGCAGGCTGCGTGTAAAATGGGAGGATACCAAGGATGTTTTAGCCAGGCCGTATGATATTCCCGTAGCAGGCTATAAAAACAACTTGGCCAACACTCTAAGATTATGGTCGGCGCATAGCACGGAAGATTTCGACCTGGAATATTTTAATCACGGAGATTATCAACGGGCGGTCCAGGATAAGATTTATTCCGAAACCATATCCAAGGTGCTTTATCCCAGCGACAATGTAAGCCAGGGAAAAATCCTGCGTCTTGCACAGGAATATTTTTTCTGCGCAGCTTCTCTTGCAGATATTATCCGCAGATACAAGGTTGATAATAGAGATTTAAGACAAATTCCCAAAAAAGTAGCGATTCAACTTAATGATACTCATCCCGCTATTGCCATTGCGGAGATGATGCGCAATCTCATTGATGAAGAGCAATTGGATTGGGAAGTTGCCTGGGGCATAACGGTAAATACCTTTGCTTATACTAATCACACCGTAATGTCAGAGGCCCTGGAAAAGTGGCAGGTTCCCCTGTTTGAACGCCTATTGCCCAGGCACTTAGAGATTATATATGAAATAAACCGGCGTTTCCTTGACGACCTTGTAAAAAATCACCATGCGGACAGCGAGCTTTTAAGCAGGATGTCTATTATTGAAGAAAGCAGTCCTAAAATGGTACGTATGGCGCATCTGGCTATTATCGGTTCGCATTCAGTTAACGGCGTTTCCCAGCTGCATACAGAGCTTTTAAAGACCAGTATCTTTAAAGATTTCTATAAAGTTTTTCCGGAAAGGTTCAACAATAAAACCAACGGTATCACGCAGAGGAGGTGGTTGCTTCAGGCAAACCCCATGCTCTCGGATTTAATTACGCAGACAATAGGCGACGGCTGGGTAAC
>JAQUAH010000048.1 GCA_028687345.1 Candidatus Omnitrophota bacterium
CCCTAAAGAATATCGTTATCAATAAAGAAGGTTTAAAGATCGCCCGATGAAGCAAAAACTGGGGATGTTAAGTTTGGGCTGCCCGAGAAACCTGGTGGATGCCGAAAGCCTGCTCGAGCGGCTTAATTCCAAAGGGTACCGTATAGTTGAGGATATCTCTGAAGCGGATGTGGCCCTGGTGAATACCTGTGCTTTTATTGAAGAGGCAAGGAGCGAATCGGTTGAGGCTATTCTTGAGCTGATTGAACTTAAAAATAAAGGCAAGCTTAAGAAAATAATTGTCCATGGCTGCCTGGCACAGCGTTATAAAGACTTAAATAAAGAATTGCCAGAGGTAGACGCTTTTGTAGGATCACTTGAGCTTAACCATGGAACAAAGAGGTTTGCTTTAACTCCTAAGCACTATGCTTATTTAAAAATATGCGAAGGCTGCGTAAATAATTGCAGCTATTGCGTTATCCCTAAGATTAAGGGCAGGCTTGTCAGCCTGGATGAAGAATCAATTATTCAGAAGGTTAAGGATTTTAACCGGCAGAAGATTTCCGAGCTTAACATTATCGGGCAGGATATTACGGGTTTCGGGATGGATTTATCCGGCAGGATCCGCTTAACCGGTATTTTAAAGAAAATAATCAGCAACGCGCCCGATATTGGCTGGATCCGCCTTTTATACCTGAATCCTGAGCGGATAACCGATGAACTGCTTAAATTAATCAGCTCACATGTCCAGGTATGTAAATACATTGATTTGCCTCTCCAGCATATCAATAGCCGCATTCTTGCGCTGATGAATCGCAAGATTACTAAGAAAGAAATCATTTCTTTGATTGAGAAAGTTAGAAAGGTTATCCCCGGCGTATGCCTGCGGACTTCGCTTATTCTGGGTTTCCCGTCGGAAACAGATAAAGAGTTCAAAGAACTGCTGGATTTTATCAGGGATGCCGAATTTGAGAGGTTGGGGGCTTTTATTTATTCCCGGGAACAAGGCACTGCCGCTTATGGTTTTAAGGGGCAGGTCCCCCGGAAGATAAAGCAGGAGAGGTTTGATGCTGTTATGTCCCTGCAGCAGGAAATATCCTCTACTGTAAACGCAAGGCTGTTAGGTAAGCAGATGGATGTGCTTATTGAAGAAAAACAGGATGGCGCTTATATCGGCCGCAGCCAGGCTGATGCTCCGGAAGTAGACGGGCTGGTTTACGTGAATTCCAGGCGGTTACTGAAAGAGGGCGAGTTTGCAAAAGTTAGGATAACGGATACTTTAGAGTACGACTTAGTAGGGGAGGTTATATAATGAATCTTGCCAATCGTTTGACCATGTCGCGAATTTTATTGACCTTTGTGTTTATGTTCTTCTTGTTTTGCCAGGGGCTCTGGCCTAAGGTGGCCAGCCTGGTTGTTTTTATTCTGGCTGCCTTGTCTGATTTATTTGACGGCATGATTGCCCAGCGCAGGAATATGGTTACGGATTTCGGAAGGCTTATGGATCCGATAGCCGATAAAATCCTGGTATTGGCGGCATTTGCGGCGTTTGTGCAAATGCAGTTAATCGATGCCTGGATGTTTGTAATCATCGTTTCCCGGGAGATATTAATCACTTCGCTTCGTTTATTCGCGCTCAATAAAGGCAAAGTTTTATCGGCAGCAAAAGCCGGAAAACACAAAACCGTATCACAGATGGCAGTAATATTTTCTATTTTGGGTTTCATCGTTTTAAAAGAGGCAATGTTGACATATTCCACCTGGAATCCCGCCTGGGAAAAGTTATTTCGTCAAGGTATCTATCTATTAATGATGTTTACCGTAGGGCTCACCCTTTATTCGGGACTCTCTTATCTTTGGGAAAACCGTAAGATAATTGCCAGATTTTAACGCCTACCTGCCGCAGGCAGGGTTTTCAAAAATGACAAAAATCCGCAAAATCTTTTTTGCCGTTACGAGCAGTTTTTTTTATATCGGCTACCTGCCGTTAATACCCGGAACCTTCGCCAGTGCAGCAGGGGTATTGTTATTTTATTTAATAAGATATAATACGGTAATTTATATCTTATCTACACTGCTATTGATAATTTTTGGATTATGGGTAAGCGGCAGGCAGGAGGAAATAGTTAACCGCAAAGACCCAAGTTCAATTGTTATAGATGAAGTTTGCGGTATGCTCTTAAGCCTCATGTTCATTGTCCCTGATTTGAAGCTCTTAGTTTTTGCCTTTTTTATTTTCCGTATTCTGGATACCCTAAAGCCTTATCCTGCAGGAACACTGCAGAGATTAAAAGGCGGCATAGGCATAATGGGTGACGATATTATCGCCGGGATATATACAAATATTATTCTTCAGCTGGTTTTAAGGTTAACGTCTTTTAGCCGTTCATAGATGGGGCCTTTTGGGGTGAGGGTACTTTTAAAAAGGGTAATTTTTGCAATACAGAACTCCAAATTCTTACCTGCCAAATCATCTGCTAATTCCTGTAATCCCTGAACTAATCTTTCCCGATTCAGGGAAGAGCGCATCCTGCCGATAGTAATATGCGAAGAGAAGGGCCGGTCTTCTTTAGGGATACCGGTTTTAGCGATTTCTTCTTCTAATTCTTTAGCGATTTCTTTTGTTTCGCTGTCTCCCTGATTAATTCCTACCCAGATTACGCGGGGAGATTTTATTCCCGGGAATGCCCCGAGGGAAGCGATGCGCGCCTGAAAAGAACCTTTGCCCCGGGCAATTTTTTCTATAACCTGCGCAATTTGTTTTACTTTTTTTTCATCTCTTTCCCCCAGGAATTTTAAGGTTAAATGGATATTTTGCGGCTCTACCCACTTCACGTCTGCACCGGATTCCTTTAATTGATTCTGCAATTTGGCTAAGGAATCTTTAATTTCTTTGGGTAATTCAATAGCAATAAAAGTTCTCATTTTAAAATGCTTTCTTTAATAATTCAATGGCCTTTAAAGCTGCTTTTTTTCTGATAAGCACCCTGCTGCCTTTAAAAACAAATCTTTTACAGATTTTTCTTTTTTTAGAATCTATGGCTACAAATACCGTGCCCACGGGTTTTCCGGGACTGGCGCCTTTTGGCCCTGCTATACCGGTTATGCCTATGCCGAAATCAACATTAGCTATCCTTCTTATATTTTGCGCCATGAGCCTTGCAGTAGTCTTTGATACAGCCCCGTATTTTTTTATAATAGAAGGAGGTATTTTTAATATAATTTCCTTTGCCTTGTTGCTATAAGCCACTATCCCTAAGATAAAGTATTGCGAGCTTGCGCCAATTTGAGTAAGAAGGCCGGATAATATGCCTCCCGTACAGGATTCTGCTACGGCAATGCTTTTTCTATTTTTTATCAGGGATATATGTATTTGTCTTACAATATGTTGGGCCATATCTATATTATAGATGTTTTTAAATATCTTGACAAGATAACTTTTTATGATAATATAAAAATAATTAATCTTCGGGGCAAGGCGGAATTCCTAACCGGCGGTTAAGCCCGCTACCCCCACCACTTTCGTATTTAGTTATGCTATATAAAAAGTGATGGGTGGATGATCTGGTAAAATTCCAGAGCCGATGGTCACAGTCCAGATGGGAGAAGATTAAAAATTCTTACCCGAAGATCATCTTCGGGTAAATTTTTTTAATGAGCCACGCCAGAGGCGGGGCAAATTAATCCCGCCGACGGCGGGATAACATTATCACTTATGTTTAACACTATTTCAGAAATTCTAGAAGACCTGAAAAAAGGCAAAATGGTCATCGTAGTAGATGACGAGGACCGTGAAAATGAAGGCGACCTCTTGATGGCAGCATCTTTTGTTAAACCTCAGGATGTCAATTTTATGGCTAAATACGGCAGAGGCCTAATCTGCGTGCCGCTGGAAGAAGAGAGGTTGAGGAAATTGGATCTGGAGCCCATGTTAAAAGAGAAAATACCCTCCATTAAAGAAGACCCTTTTGCCACTGCCTGGATGATTTCAACAGATGCCTCCACAGGAATAACTACCGGTATTTCTGCATATGACCGTGCCCGCACTATAGAAGTATTGATAAATCCGCAAACCAGGCCCGAAGACCTGATTCGTCCAGGGCATGTCTTTCCTTTAAGGGCGCGCCGGGGAGGAGTTTTAGTCAGGGCAGGCCATACCGAGACAGCAATAGATTTAATGAAGCTGGCCGGGCTTTATCCTGCAGGCGTAATCTGCGAGATTATGAACGATGACGGCACAATGGCGCGTATGCCGCAACTCTTGGATTTTTCCCGCCAGCACAATTTGAAGATTTGCTCTATCGCTAACTTAATTGAATATCGCAGGCGTTCTGAAAAATTAATTGAAAGGGTTACGCAAACTCTTCTGCCTACGGATTTTGGAAATTTCAAACTGATTTTATACCGCGATTTAACCAATAATAAAATTCATGTTGCCCTCGTTATGGGAGAGCTGAGTGGCAGCCAGGTATTAGTGCGCGTGCATTCTGAGTGCCTGACCGGAGATGTGTTTGGGTCATTGCGTTGCGATTGCGGCCGTCAATTAAATAAGGCAATGCAGATTATCGGCAAAGATAACAAGGGCGTGATTCTCTATATGAACCAGGAAGGCCGCGGTATCGGGTTAGTAGATAAAATCCGTGCCTATAGCTTGCAAGATAAAGGGCTGGATACAGTCGAGGCAAACGAAGCATTAGGCCACAAGCCTGACTTAAGAAACTATGGGATTGGTGCGCAGATATTAGTAGACCTGGGGGTAAAACATATTCGCCTATTGACCAATAATCCCCGTAAAATCGTGGGATTAGAAGGGTATGGTTTAGTAGTAGTAGAACGGGTACCCTTGGAGATTGAACCGAATCCTATAAATTACCAATATCTTAAGACCAAAAAAGAAAAATTGGGGCATAATCTGAATATAGATTAATGTGCGAACCTCGCCTATTCTTCAAGAATGCAAGAGGCGAGTCAATTCGCCCCGCCTTTGGCGGGGCTCATTGAAGGAGGGAGAGATGGTTAAAACGATTGAAGGTAATCTTATCGCTAAGGGCAAGAAATTTGTGATTGTTGCCTCACGCTTTAACGATTTTATTACCAAAGAATTGATTTCCGGATGTGTGGATACGTTGTTACGACACGGAGCCGAGGACAAAGATTTAGCGATAACCTGGGTCCCGGGGGCATTTGAAATACCCCTGGTTGCCAAAAGGCTTGCCAAGTCAGCATCCTATGATGCTGTAATCTGTTTAGGTACGGTAATCCGCGGAGCAACTCCTCATTTTGACTATATCGCTTCGCAAGTCGCTAAAGGAATAGCCCATGCTTCACAGGAAACAGGGCAGCCGGTGATATTCGGTATCATTACAGCGGATACCATTGAGCAGGCAGTTGAGCGTGCCGGAACAAAGGACGGCAATAAAGGAAGAGACGCTGCTCTTTCGGCCATTGAGATGGTAAATCTGTTAGTACACCTGAAATAATAACCTACGACTTACGTCGCTTGAAACGTAAGCCTACGCTCCGTAAGTCGTCTGCCCATTTATGCGTAAACGTACAAAGTCAAGAGAATTTGCCTTGCAGGTTCTTTATCAGATGGATATCACCCGCGATAATTGCGATACTGCCCTTACTAATTTTTGGCAATCGCAGAGCGCGGAGTTGCCTGATGAGGACTTAAGGGATTTTACAAGTGCAATTGTCAGGGGAGTAATTCAGAATTTAGTAATGATTGACGGAAAAATTGCCCAATATGCAGCAAACTGGCAGTTAGAACGTATGGCAGTTGTGGATAGAAATATTTTACGTATGGGCTGCTTCGAACTCCTTTTTCGCGATGATATCCCGCCTAAGGTTTCCATTAATGAGGCAGTAGAACTCGCCAAGAAATACTCGACGCAAGAAGCAGGAAAATTTGTTAATGCAATACTGGATAAAATAAAAATAGAGAAGGAAAAGTGAAGTTCGCAGATCTGCATTTGCATACCGTATTCTCCGACGGCACCTATACGCCGCCTAGTCTCGTTTCAGAATGCCAAAGGCACGGGCTATCAGCCATTTCCGTTACTGACCATGATACCGTTAAGGGTATCATAGCAGTGACGGAAATTGCAAAAGATAAGGATATCGAAGTCTTGCCCGGCATAGAGCTTACTGCCGAGTATGAAGGAAGGGAGATTCATATCCTCGGGTATTTAATTGACCGTGAGAATGAATCTTTGCTAAAAAGACTTGAAATTCTCAGAGAAAACCGCATAGAACGCGCCTATAAAATAATAGATAAATTAAAAGGCCTGGGAGTAATTTTAAAACCGGAAGCCGTATTCGAACTTGCAAAACAAGGCACTATGGGCAGGCTGCATATTGCCAGGGCAATGGTGAAAGAGAGGATAACCTCATCTATCCTGGAGGCTTTTCAAAAATACATCGGAGATAAATGCCCTGCCTATGTATTGGATTTCAAGCTTTCGGCAGAAGAGGCAATTAAATTGATTGCGGATTCAGGAGGTATATCTGTTCTGGCTCACCCGTATACCCTGAATAATGATGAGGTTATTTTGAAGTTTATTGATTACGGGCTGATGGGCCTTGAGGCATATTATCCTGAACATTCGCAGGCAATGGTAAATTTTTATCTGGACCTGGCAAAAAAGCATAATTTATTAGTCACCGGAGGCTCGGACAGCCACGGTGAGGCCAAATTACAAACCAAGATAGGCTCTATTAAAATACCTTACAATTTAGTGGAGAAATTAAAGATTGCAAAAGATAACAGAAGATGAAAAAAGACCATAACTATTTTATGAAATTAGCAATGAAATTGGCTCTAAAAGCCAGGGGGAGAACCTCGCCCAATCCCATGGTCGGTGCATTAGTAGTAAGAAACAGTAAGGTTGTAGGCCAAGGATATCATGCAAAAGCAGGCCTGGCCCATGCAGAAGTAATCGCGCTGGATGCAGCAGGCAAGAAGTCAAAAGGAGCAACATTATATGTCACCTTGGAGCCCTGTGTTCATTTTGGCAAGACCCCTCCTTGCGTAGACAGGATAATCAAAAGCGGGATAAGGGAAGTAATCGTGGGCATGATTGATCCCAACCCCATGAATAACGGAAGGGGCATTAGCATACTCAGGCAGCATAGGATAAGGGTTAAGGCGGGATACCTTGAAGATGAATTAAAAAAGATGAACGAGGTCTTTATAAAATATATTTCAAAAAAAATGCCCTTTGTTACGGTTAAAGTAGCGCAATCCCTGGACGGCAAGATTGCTACCAAGACAGGAGATTCCAAATGGATAACTTCTGATAAATCGCGCGCATTTGCACACCGGTTACGTCAAGACTACGATGCAATTATTGTCGGCGTCAATACCGTACTCAGGGATAATCCCAGGTTAAATGCCTGGTTTTCCAAAAGGCACCCTGCAAAAGTGATAGTAGATAGCCAATTAAGCATACATGAGAATGCCAATATATTTTCCGGAAAGGGCGAGGCAATTATTGTTACCTTATCGAGCTCTCCCGGGCAGGAAACAGAAAATAGGCAGACCTTGGGTAAAAAGGCAAAGATTTTAGAGGTCAAAGGAAAGACAGGCCAGATTAATCTGAAAAGCATGATGAAAAAGCTGGCGCAATTGGAGATAGCAAATATTTTGGTGGAAGGCGGCGGCACGTTAATCGGCTCCCTGTTTGATGAAGGCCTTGTAGATAAGGTATTATTTTTTGTCAGCCCGAAAATCATCGGAGGGAAAGAGGCGATAAGTTCAGTCATGGGGCAGGGGATAGACAGGATAGAAAGGTCATTTAAATTAAAAGACGTTAGATTAAAAAAAATGGGAGGGGATTTTTTATTCGAAGGGTATGTTTACGGGGATCGTTGAGGAATTAGGAGAAGTAAAGAATATCCTTAAGCGCGGCAATATCACCCTGTTTGAAATAAGGGCACCAAAAATAGCACAGGATACGAATATAGGCAACAGTATTTGCGTGAATGGCGCCTGCCTTACTGTGGTAAAGAATAATTCAGGAATTTTGACCTTTGAGGCCATTCCAGAAACCTTTCGGGTAACTAATTTAAGCAGCCTGAAGTTGTTAGATAAAGTCAATCTTGAACGCAGCCTTAAGGTAGGAGAGAGGTTATCCGGGCATTTTGTGATGGGCCACATAGATTGCCTGGGGACTATCAGAGATAAAAAATACGCAAGAGGTAATCTCTGCTTTGAAATATCGATACCCGTCAAGTTTCTGAGATATTGCCTGCCTAAAGGCTCAATTGCGGTAGACGGCATAAGCTTGACTATTGCCGAAAAAAGGTCCAACATTTTGAGCGTTTATATTATCCCCCATACCCTTAAAAACACCACCTTGGGTTTTAAGGGCCCCTCAGATAAAGTCAATATTGAATTTGATATCCTCGCTAAAAAGCTCCAGCCCTAATTAACCAGCAATATTCTCAAGATACGTTATGTTAACTTCTCTTTTGTTGCTAATTTTCTTAATTTTTGATATACTATTCTTTTGTGTAAGATTATTTGTGGGTGCAAGCGGCTGGGATTATCCGCATTATAAAGGTATATTTTATCCGCTTGGGTTCACTCAACGTAAAAGGTAAATGTTTCGGGGCGTGGCTCAGTTTGGCTAGAGCGCTTGGTTCGGGACCAAGAGGTCGACAGTTCAAGTCTGTCCGCCCCGACTTGATACATTCGGCGGCATTCAAACTTCGCCCTTTAGGGCGAGATAAAACTACGCCGCTCTCAGTATCACCCTAAAGACAAACCCAGATCTTTTAGACCGGGGAAGTCGAAGGGTTGATTATGAAGAAACAGATCCGTGCGTACTATACGGGAAGAGTTCAGGGGGTGGGTTTTCGTTTTACCGCAGAATCCATAGCAAATCAACTAGGCGTTACCGGCTGGGTGAAGAATTTAGGCGACGGAAGAGTTGAAGTCCTGGGCGAAGGCGAAGAAGTAATCTTAAAGGATTTTTTGGGTAGGATAAACCAATATTTCTCACGATATATCCAAGAGGCTGATGTAGAGTGGGGCGAGGCAAGCAGCCAATTTAAAGATTTCTCGGTGGAATTCTAGTGCGTTACGCTATATTTTCAGATATCCACTCTAATCTGGAAGCGCTCCAGGCAGTAATAGAGGCCTATAAAAAAGAACATATAGACCAGTATCTGTGCATTGGTGATATTGTCGGTTATGCCGGTAATCCCAATGAATGCATTGAAAAAATAGAAGGATTAGCAATAAACTGTATCGCTGGCAATCATGACTGGGCAGCAGTAGATCTATTTTCCATAGAATATTTCAATCCTGAAGCAGCCTCGGCGATTGTTTGGACAGAGCACCATCTAACTGATAAAAGTAAGCACTTCTTAGAGAGCCTAAAATTAACCTACAAAAACAAAGACCTTACACTTACGCACGGCACTTTGGAGAACCCGGGAGATTTTGATTATATGACCGATGCTTATGTTGCCAAGAAGTCATTTGAGCTCTTGGAGAACAACATCTGCTTTGTGGGGCATACCCATACTCCGGGGGTATTCATGAAAGATGCTGCCGAACGCATAAGCTATTTTCAGAAAAGCGCGATTGAAATTAAAAAGAATATCCGATACATTATAAATGTAGGTAGCGTAGGGCAACCCAGAGATAACGATAATAGGGCCGCATATTGTATTTATGATACGGACAAGAAAGAAGTTTCCATTAAGAGAATTGGTTATGACATCCAGGCAGCAAGAAATAAAATTATTGAAGCCGGATTGCCAAGATTTTTGGCAGATAGGTTATTAACGGGCTTATAGATATGCCTAGCGAAATAAAGAAAAAAATTGAAGCTTTAAGAAAGCAGATTCGCCATCATGATCATATGTATTATGTTCTAAGCCAACCAGAGATTAGCGACAAGGAGTATGACAATTTAATGGCGAATCTAAGGAACTTGGAGGATAAATATCCGGAATTTAAATCTGAAGATTCTCCGACAGTACGTATAAGCGCAGGTGTTTTAGAGGGCTTTAAGACAGTTAAGCACAAACAGAAGATGCTCTCTCTTGATAACACTTATTCTTTTGAAGAATTAAAAGACTGGGATGAACGGGTACATAAAGGCTTGGGTTCTACGGAAGAAGTAGAATATGTTGCTGAGCTTAAAATTGATGGCGTGAGCGCAAATATCACTTATCAGTCAGGAAGATTATCTTTGGGGGCTACCCGAGGCGACGGCGAAAGCGGAGAAGATGTTACGCAAAATATAAAGACAATACGCGCTATACCGTTAATCTTAGAAAGCAGCATACCGGATTTTATCGAGGTGCGCGGTGAAGTCTACATGGAAAGTAAAGATTTCAATGCCCTGAACAAAGAAAGGGCAAAGGCAGGAGAAGTATTGTTTGCCAATCCGCGTAATGCAGCCAGTGGTTCTTTAAAACTTTTGGATACCAATATTGTTTTCAAACGCAGACTAAACTTCTTCGCCCATTCACCGGGAGAGATAAGAGGGTTAGAAATATTGACTCAATGGGAATTTTTGGAGAGGCTAAAAAAATGGGGCATACGCTCCAACCCCCACTCTAAACTTTGCCATAATTTTAAAGAAGTGCTGAATTTCTGTAAAACCTGGCAGGAAAAAAGAGAAAAATTAACCTACGATATAGATGGAATAGTGGTTAAGATAAATAGCTTCAGTCAGCAAAGAGAATTGGGCTTCACCTTAAAGAGCCCGCGCTGGGCAGTGGCATATAAATTTCCGGCACGCCAGGCAACAACCACAGTATTAAAAATCAATATAAACGTAGGCAGGACAGGGGTAATTACACCCACGGCAGAACTAAAGCCGGTTGAATGCGCAGGTGTAATTATCAGGCATGCTACGCTGCATAACTTTGACGAGATTAAGCGCTTAAGTATAAAAGTGGGCGACCGTGTGTTAATTGAAAGGGCAGGGGATGTTATCCCTAAAGTAGTCAAAGTTATAGAGAGCAGGGCAAAGAAGCCGTTTCCTATTCCCGTAACGTGCCCGGTATGTTCAGGAAAGGTAATCAAGGAGAAAGAAGAAGATGTTGCCTACCGTTGCATAAATCCATTATGCTCTGCGCAGCTGGAGCGCAACCTCTTGCATTTTTCTTCGCGCACAGCCATGGATATTGAAGGGATGGGAGAAGCAGTAGTTAAACAACTGGTGAAACTAAAATTAGTCAGAAATTATGCGGATATTTATAAATTATCTGCGGCTGATTTGTTAAAATTGGAATTATTTAAAGATAAAAAAGCAAATAATTTGCTTTCCGCTATAGAAAAAAGCAAAGACAAGCCCCTCTCCCGCCTTATCTACGCCTTAGGTATCCGCCATGTTGGCGAAAAGGCGGCTTTTGTTTTAGCAGGACACTTTAAAATATTGGATGATTTGATACGTGCAAAGAAAGAAGACCTGGAGAACATACATGAAGTTGGCCCCGTAATGGCA
>JAQUAH010000049.1 GCA_028687345.1 Candidatus Omnitrophota bacterium
ATTATTTTGCTTTATTTGCTATTGGCATAGTTTTGTTTGTTATTAGCTTTGCTATTAATGTAACTGCAGACTTATTTTTGCATAAGAGGCAGTAATGAAAAATCCTTATAGAACACAAAATATTGCATTTTTCTTTTTATTCCTAGTGACGCTTTTAATCGTCATTCCTGTAGGCTTAATCGTTGTCGTTATTATCCAGAAAGGATTACCCGCAATTAACTGGCAGTTTCTTTCGGATATGCCGCGACAGGGGATGCGCGCAGGAGGAATATTCCCGGCAATTGTAGGGACGATATATTTAGTTATGGGCGCTATTATCTTTGCTTTGCCAATAGGACTTCTCGCGGCCATATACTTAAGCGAATATTCAAAAGATAACTTACTTACCCGGCTTATAAAATTAGCAATCGTGAATTTGGCAGGCGTACCTTCAGTGGTCTATGGTCTTTTTGGTCTAGCTCTATTTGTAGTATTCTTTAAATTTGGCGCATCAATCATTTCCGGTTCGCTTACCCTTGGCATAATGATCCTTCCTGTAATTATCACGACCTCACGTGAAGCATTGGAAAGTGTCCCGTATTCTTTCCGCGAGGTTAGTTTATCTTTGGGCGCAAGTAAATGGCAGACCATAAGACACATTGTTCTTCCTAATGCCATACCAGGAATATTGACTGGAACTATTCTAGGTTTAGGGAGAGCTGCTGGAGAAACAGCTCCAATTCTTTTTACCGTAGCAGCTTTTTACCTGCCGCGATTGCCCGATTCAATCTTTGATCAAGCTATGGCATTGCCATATCATCTTTATGTTATTTCAACGCAGGTGCCAAATGTTGATGAAAAGATAAGATATGGGACAGCATTTGTGCTGTTGGTTTTAGTTTTATTTATGAATTTAGTTGCGATAATCATCCGTTATAAATTCAGAAAGAAGAAAAAATGGTAAAATTTGAGATACATGATTTAAATATATGGTTTGGCTCTACGCACGCCATAAAGCAGGTGAATATAGAAATCCAATCTAATGAAATCTTAAGCGTAATAGGGCCAGCGAATAGCGGCAAGACTACTTTTCTGCGCACGCTTAATCGTCTCAATGAACTTAATGCTAATTATAAGATAACCGGAGCGGTAGAGCTTGAAAGAGAAGATGTCCGTGGAATCGAAATAGAAGAATTGCGCCGTAAGATAGGCATGGTTTTTGCGTTGCCTTTACCTCTTCCATTGTCCATATTCGATAATGTGGCTTATGGGGTAAGAATACATGGGGAAAGGGTGAAGAAAAAGACAGAGGAAAAAGTAGAAGAAACCTTAAAGCAGGCATATCTTTGGGAGGAAGTTAAAGACAGATTGAGCGAATCAGCTTTTAAATTATCAGGGGGGCAGCAACAGCGTCTTTGCATCGCAAGGACGTTGGCGGTAGGCCCCGAAGTAATTTTATTTGACGAACCTTGCTCAGGCCTCGATCCTATTTCCACCGCTAAAGTGGAGGATGCAATGGTTAAGCTCAAGGAGAAGTTCACTATAATCTTAGTGACCAATAATGTGAAACAGGCTGCGAGGGTTGGAGATAAAACAGCATTTTTCTTGAGTGGCGAACTGGTTGAATTGGACAAGACAGACAGAATTTTTACCGCGCCAAAGGATAAACGCACGGATGGCTATGTAAGAGGGAAATTCGGATAATGGCAAAAATCGTCACTAAAAACTTAAATCTCTGGTACGGCGGATTCCATGCTTTGAAAGGCATAAATTCCAGCTTTGAAGCAAACAGGATTACTGCCATAATTGGCCCTTCGGGGTGCGGTAAATCAACCTTGCTTCGGGTATTTAACCGGATGAATGATTTAATCGAAGGCGTACGCACAGATGGAGAGGTTCTAATTGATAATATGAATATTCTTAATTCTTACGCAGATTTAGTAACATTACGTAAAAAGGTGGGAATGGTATTCCAGAGGCCCAATCCGTTCCCATTATCAATTTATGAAAATATAGTTTTTGGAGAAAAGATTCATGCCGAAAGTATAACCAGAGATAAATTGGATGAAATTGTAGAGGTGAGCCTGAAAGATGTTCTTCTATGGGATGAGTTAAAAGATAAATTAAATGAACCGGCATTAAGATTATCGTTAGAGCAAAAACAGAGGCTTTGTATTGCCAGGCTTATAGCTGTTAAGCCGGATGTGCTGTTAATGGATGAACCCTGTTCTACTTTAGATCCCCAGGCGACCGCAAGAGTCGAGGAATTAATGCGTGAACTGAAGAACAAGTATACTATAATAATAGTTACTCATAATATGCAACAGGCAGCGCGCGTTTCAGATGATACGGGCTTTATGCTTTTAGGCGAATTGATAGAATTTGGCAAGACGCAGGAATTATTCACTGCGCCGCGTGATAAACGCACGGAAGATTACATTACTGGAAGGTATGGATAAAAAATTGGAGGTTTAAAATGGAAAGACATGTTGATGAAGAGCTAAAAGAATTGAATAAAGATATCCTGAAGATGGGCGCCTTGGCAGAGGAGACCATCTATAAATCCATAGAGGCGTTGAAGAATCGGGATAAAGAGATGGCAAAAAGCGTCATAGATAATGATGTTAATATCGATACGCTGGAATTAGCCGTAGATGAAAAATGTATTGATTTGATAGCGCGCTATCAGCCTATGGCTAAAGATCTTCGTTTTATTACAACCGGCATGAAGATAAATGCTGAGCTGGAGAGAATAGCGGATATTGCCGTTGATATAGCGCAGCGTACACTTGAGCTAGTGGATAAGCCTCTATTAAAACCATTGGTTGATATACCTAAGTTAGCAGCTGTTGCGCAAAACATGGTAAAGATGTCCATAGATGCGTTTGTCAAAGGCGATATTGCCTTAGCTAAAAAAGTCTTATTATCTGACTCTGACGCAGACCAGCTTCGCAATGTTGTACAAAAAGAGCTTATTGATGATTATATGGTCAAAGATGGTACTACCGCTCCGAGAGCAGTCCAGTTGTTATTGATAGCTCGTTTCTTGGAGCGCATATGCGATCACACGACAAATATCGCAGAAGACGTGATCTACATGGTCCAAGCTGAGGTTGTAAGGCATCATCCCGAGAAATTGAAAAATGGTCAATAAGAATCTTTAACTTGAACCTGTGCCCAAAATGTGCCCACCCAATGTAGAAACATCCCGTAACAAACCTAAACAAAACTAAACATCCGGACAGCTTAATTCTCTGAGTTAAAAGAAGTTATATCATAACAGCATAAAAATAGGGAAGTTACAAAAACAAGCACAATAGACTCTTCTCCTCGGCACTTTAAATAAAAACCCGCACACCAAAATATTTGTGTGCGGGTTTTTATTTAAGCAGGCAGTTCTTAGGCCTGTGCCCTGGTAACGTCTGTTGCCTGTTCACCCTTTGGCCCCTGGGTGACTTCAAATTCAACTTCCTGGCCCTCTTCTAGGGTTTTATAGCCATCCCCCTTGATTGCGCTGTAATGCACGAATACATCTTTACCGTCCTCAGAAGTGATAAAGCCATAACCCTTTTGATTACTGAACCATTTAACTTTACCTTTTGTCATTTAATACTTATTCACCTCCTTCTTCAACTCAGCATCCTTCAATAAAAAAACCGTAAAGCCTTGACTTTACGGTTTTTGCTTTACGGTTTTCATTCTTTTAATCTTTTTACGCCTTGCGAATCCATTACTATAATTAACGATAGCACCTTTTTTTATTTTGTCAATGCATTTTTTAAAATTTAGCATTGACAGTATTTAACTTTCTCTGTATAATTAATTTCAGAATCAAAAAGGATGAAAAAAGATGGAAAATAAAAAATATATCACCAGAAAAAAGGAAGTAATTTTCACTGAACTGGATGAAGACGAAGCGGTTTTGCTAAGCTTAGAGAATAAAATATATTATAGCCTGAATGAAACCGGGATGGCCATATGGAGGCTTATTAACGGCAAAAGGACAATAGAGGATATTTCAGCCATGGTGGCAGGAGAATTCTCTGTGGCTGCAGAAAGGATAAATAAGCCTGTTTTAGAATTTATTAAGACACTGGAAAAGGAAAAGCTTATAATCCTTTCAGAATCTGCTAAGGAAAGCAATTAGATTTATAAAAAGAGACGCAATACCCGAGGGGAAAGAAAGGGCATAGAAAAAACAGAAAATAAAAGAACAATTCTTTATGGAATCAAAGCTAATCTGGATAGATTCTCTTGAAATAATTACTGCTTCAGTAATAACGAGAGGATCAAGCAATATAGCGCAACAGTCAATATCCGACCAAATCCAATAAACTATCACTCAAGATTATTAATAAGGCTTAGTCATTTCAAGGCAAAACATAACCCGCCTAAAGGGACCGCAGAAATATTTTGATTAAAGTGACTGAAAAGTTTTCTGCAGCCAGAGAAAAGATTACGCCATTTTTAAGCGAGCCAAAATACTATGTATGTTTATAAATTTAGGGATATAATAATCATCACTTTTAAGAATAGACATAGAGGGTATGTTATGGGACACACAAAAAGAGGCATATTCATACTTGTTGAACATTATGGTGATTTACCCAAAGAATTAAATGATGAAGAAAAACATAAGTTTGTCAGAAAAGAAAGAGTTATAAATGGACGGAAAGAAAAAGTTTATGTTCTGAGGGTAAATAAATTGCCTCAGATTGCACAGAAAAGCTTAGATAATTATATTTTTCTGCTGCGCAAATTTAGCAAAAGAAAAAAAATGCTTTTTAAGGCAAGCCGGTTATCTATGCAGCAATTAACAAAAATTTTGAAAGATAAAAGAATTTTATTTTATACAGGAGCAGGTATTTCTTGTTTTGCCGGAGTCCCTGACCTAAAAAGATTAATTAATGAGCTAGGGATTGATTTTAATAAGCCCATTGACAGATTCTTAAGAACGGTTATTACTAAACCCGGGGATATTATTTTATATCTTTTTCATTTTTTCACTAATCTTAAAGGTAAACCCACCCCTGCCCATAGCTCATTGAAGAGAATATCAGCAAAATTAAATGCCGAAATACTTTCGGAAAATTTTGACGGACTGCATCAAAAGGCTGGTTCGAAAGTAATTCACAATTCTCATCCGTTATGGAAAAAAAGGATCAATGAAAAATGGCTGAAAGAAATAGATGTTATATGCGCTCTTGGGGTGAGCAGAGATTGGGACGGTTTTTTGAAGAGGTATAAGGCCCATAATCCCAATGGAATAATTATTGCAATTAATTTAAAGCCTCCGTCATATTTGGGCAAAGATGATATATTTTTGAGGAGAGACTTGCAGAGGGCTATCCCGCAATTAGAAAAAGAATTTAATTTACTAAAAGAAAAGTCATGTTTAGCATAAACGAGCAACTAAATAGAATTAAAGAATTCAGGTTGAGATTAAATAACCAGCCCGAAGAAAATCTGCCTCTACCAGTAAAGAGAATAGCTCAAAGTATTAAAAATATAGATAAAACAAAAAATAGGTTGCAAAAAAATACTTTTAAGAAAAATAAGGAAGTTAGCATTAATTCTATTATTATAAAACCTGTAGGGATTAGATGTAATCTTGGATGCACTTATTGTTCTGCAGAAACAACCCGAAAACGAAAGGGGTGCCCTGAAGGTAAAATGAGTCTTAGGCTGATTGAAAGGCTTATTTTACAGATAGACAAATACCTTCAGGGTCACATACTATTATATTGGCAGGGCGGAGAGCCGCTCCTTGCAGGGGTAGATTTTTACAAGCAAGTCGTAGAGATGCAAAAAGATATTTTACGAAATAATAAAAATGTTATGGTTGTAAATTTGATTCAGACAAATGCCACGCTTCTTAATGAAGACTGGATAAATTTTTTTAAAAAAAGTTATTTTGGGGTAACGATTAGCTTGGATGGTTCGGAATTAGACCATAATCTTAGCCGTAAATATATCGACTCTCGGGGTAGTTATAATGATGTAATCCATTCAGTCCAGTTGTTGAGAAGGAGTGGGATTAAAGTAGGCGCAACAGCGACAATTAGTCCGTTACACAGCAGGAATCCTAAAGAATTTATCGAGTCATTTATAAAAGCAGGTATTTCGTCTGTGCATATCCGTCATTGTTATGATAAAGATTTGTTGTTAACTCCACTGCAATATGCCGATTTTATAATAGAACTTTTTGATGCATGGTTAAATACAGACTGCGAAATAGAATTCTCAATATTTAAAGATATATTTTTGAGACTATTAAATAGAAAGTCAGCCTTCTGTTATAATAATGGAGTCTGTGGTAGTTATCCTGCCGTTGAAGTAAATGGCGATGTTTGGTTATGCGACGAATCATTTACAAATAAAAATTATTTATGGGGTAATATAAACAAAACAAATTTTATTGATATGATGAAAAGTAAAAAATATAAAGATTTTTGCAGAATCAAACAAAGGGTTTATAAGAAATGTTTTTTAAATTGTGAATGGTTTATTTTTTGTTTCGGAGATTGTTTATATCATTATACTATAGGCACGAAAAAAGAACTCATCGGAGATAAGAATTATTATTGCGAAGGTCTAAGGAAAATCTACGAATATATTGTTTATAAGATTAACCGGATTATGGAAGGTAAATTATAATGTCTATAGTCTTAGCAAATAATAAAAACAATTTAGAAGAGTTTATAATAAATATCGGTGACATTTTAGTTAAAATATGCGGGAAGAGATTAAATGGGATAAGAGATAATTATAGGGGATTTATTAGCGAAAGAAAATCTGCAGATGCCATTTTAAATTATAAAGAGATTACCTTAAAAAATAAAAAATACCAAAAACAGAATAATTCTCAAAAGGATATAAATTTATTTTTAAAAATTTTAAAAAGAAACACCCTTATTTATGGTCTTTCTAAAGAAATGCTATTAAAGAAAAAGGATATTAATAGCTTTTTATCGCATTATTTTTTTGCAAAGGCTTTTTACGATTTTAAAAAAGATATAAACAATAACGATTGTTTATTAATCAATAGAAGTATACTTTTTTATAACCGAATCCGGAAAGAAGGCACTCTATTTTTTCTTGCCAAAGACAATAAGCATGTTAGAATATTAGAGATAGATTTAGCTTTACGGGTTATTTATTCTAAAGTTTTCTGGCATACTAATGGCCTTTTCTTCCATTGCGCCGGAGTTATTGAAGATAATAAGGCTTATCTTTTCTTGGGTCCAGGAGGGATAGGTAAGACAACCATAGCAATAAAATCGCAAGAAAGACCCGTTCTTTCTGATGATATAGTTGGGATAAGAAAAGTTAGACAGGGGTATCGTGCATTTGCTACCCCGTGGGGTCGTTATCAGAAATTCTGTAGAACAAATAGGCTTTATGCGCCGATTGGTTCCATCTTTTTCTTAAATAAAGATAAGAAACTAACTTTCCGGGAGATAACTGCAGCCAAAGCTATTACGTTAGGGTTATCACAAAATAATATTTTTTATTCAATATACACAACAGATTCAGAATTTAGGTTTATTTTTAATTTATTAGATAGTTTTTTTAGGTTATTCCCAGCATGGAAAATGAGTTTTTCAAAGAATTCAAATTTTTGGTCTTATTTACCTAGAAAGGAGGGGAGGGACGATGAGAAAAATAAAGAGAACGAATCATAAGAATTGCAAAATAAGAAAAAAAACTTTTCAGGCACCCAAGATTTATCCTTTGAGCTTGGAAAACCCTGCAGGGATGGGCCAGGGCTCCGGCTGGTCTAAGTCGAGTCAACCGATTACTAGTACCGGCGTGCCAGACATTACAGGACAACCATCGCCAGGGGTTTCTATCATCGCGGAGTAAGCAATAGAAAGTTAAATATTTTAGTGAAGACAAAGATAATTCTTGATTTCAATTAGAAAAATAGAGAATTTAAGATTGAGAGAGGGCAGGGTATTAGTTTCAGTCAAAAAACACGCCTATTTACTGGAGTCTATTTTTCCAGAAGAGGCGGTTATTATAAATATTAAGAAGAGGACAGTATATCTTTTTAATTCCTCTGCTACAAAAATATGGACAATCTTAGATAATAAACCAAGGGGATTAGATTATATAACGAATAAATTTTGTAAAGACATCAAGGTTGACAAAATAAAGGCTAAAAGAAGTATTCTAAAATTTATTAGACAATTGTCTAAAAGAGAATTAATTGATGAAAAAAGAATTGCTCTTAATTAATCCCGATATAGTTTCTAAAGATATGGAAAATGAAAGATATTTGTTTAATCCCGTAACCGGTTGTATCCAAGTTATTAATGAGATGGGAAAATTTATCTATATGAATTGCAATGGCAGGTTCTCGAAAAATGAAATTATAGAAATGGTTGTAAAAAACTATACAGGAGCCAGCCAAGAGAAAATTAGAAAACAAGTTAATGGATTTTTAGAAAAGATGATAAGAATGGATTTAATTCAATCATCTTCAAAATAATAATGGCAATAACAAAAGAAAATCTTTATCAAATAAAAGATAAGATTACAATAGCCTTAGTGAGGCAGGCCTTGGATGAGAGAAAAACTGTTTGGTTTGCCATGCAAGGTAGTTCTATGCGGCCCATTCTTAAAGATGGGGATTTTTTAGAGATTAGAAAACTAAGACAAGAAGATTTCAGGAGAGGCGATATTGTCGCTTTTCAAAAAGATGATTCTAGTATTTGTATAATCATACATCGCTTAGTTAAAAAAGAAAACAATTTTTTCCTTACTAAAGGAGATGCAGTTATTGGAATGGATTGCCCGATAGATTTTAATAAAATTTTAGGAAAGGTAATTAATATTAAACGAAATGGCAAGATTGTATGTTTAAACAATTCCTATAGAATTTACGGTTTTATTACGTCTTATCTAAGATTGCCCTGGTTTTACTTCACTTTTAAAAAGAATATCAGGACCCCCCAATTAATCCCTTTAAAAATATTCAGGATACTAATCTTTTTGACCAAGAGACAGTCAAAGTTAAACGCAAAGTTTATTTAACCCCGTCTTTAAATTCTTATAACGCACCGTTAAAAAATAAGCTATTGTATGGGTAAATTTTGTAGCCTTTGCTGAATTGCACATTCCTCTGGCGATAAAGCGCAATAAATGCAACATCACTGCAGCAGTATATATAAAAATAAATGAAACTTTTAAGAAGATATTTTTCTTGGTCAGTACAGGAAATAAGTCCGAGAAGGCATATTTTAAGCTTTTATTTTTATATTTTTTTGCAGTCCTTATGTAATCTTTAATAAAAATTCCAATACTATAATAATGGTTGAATATTTGTTGGTCTGCCGGGAAGAGATTATAAAAAAATGAAGATAAGCCACCGAGTTCTTTTATGATTACCTCCGGGATAGATACCCCCGCCCTTTCCTTGGCAAACTTAAGCCCCCTGTAGATAAAAAATTGCGCTTTCCAGGAAAATGCCTTTCTGGTAATCTTTTCCCAATCAATATTCTTATAATGATAAATAATAGCTGATATATCCAAGGCGCAGTGTAAAGATGAGCTATGCCTATTTACAAGGTCTAAGCAGCGATAAAGCAGAGAGTCTTCAGCAGATAATATAGATATGGTATTTTCTAAATAATTTATGCTTTGAGAGTCTTTAAATAATTCTTCGATGTTTAAATTTATCTTTCTTTGTTCTGCGGCGCTATGCAACAGGTGGCAGTGAATTTCTATTAGTTTCCCTCCGTGTTCCTTATGTAAAGCCAAATTATGACAAAAAGGTGTTAAGGCATATTTAATCTCTTTGTAACCGGCATTCCTGAAGAATGCCTGGGAGTTTCTTGAGTCCTGTTTTCGTACCAAAATATCTATATCGTCTACCCACCTTAATCCTAAATGATCTTCATAAATGGTTTGCAGGAAGTCCGTGCCTTTTAAGAAAATTATTTCAACACCACTCCCTTTAACTATACTGCATATCTCTAAGAGTTGTTCATACAGCTTTAGGTTGGATATTGCAGTATGATAATGCGAATTCTTCAAGTTATTATAATAAGAAACAGGGATAATTTCTTTTTCTATTTCTTTTAGGTTTTTTAGCAAAAGATAAAGGGCCGGGGCAAAGGACCGATAGTCTTGTTTATTAATAATATAATCCCAATTTATATTTTGTATATTTGAAATGCCTGAACAACAAGGAGCATTTAAATTATTTATATTTGAAGATAGCAAAATCAGTTTATCTTCAGCAGAAAATTCGATATTATCAAACATTATTCCTTACTCCTTTTTTGAAGTCAAAGACTCAACAGACAAAATTATATACTGGTTCAGCAAAAAAATAAACCCTTTTTAACGCAAGAGCAAACGGAGCAAAAGAAAGCGTAAGATTGACTATCGCCAAAAAGTTGGTATAATTGGTTGAATTGATGCCGATGTGGCTCAATGGTAGAGCAAGGCTTTCGTAAAGCCTGGGTTGGTGGTTCGATTCCACTCATCGGCTCCATAGATAGTTAGGATTCAAGCGGCAGAAGCCGGGGGCTTGCTACAATCCCTTCTGCGGGCTTGGCTTGCTATATGTCAAAATTTAGAGGGGTTTTAAAAAATCGCAACTTCTTTTTACTCTGGCTTGGGCAAATAATCTCTCAACTGGGAGACAGGCTAGGCCAGATGGCCTTAATTGCCTTCGTTTATTTAAGGGCACCGGGTTCAACCATTGAAATAGCCAAAATCCTTTCCTTTACCATAATACCCGTATTTTTAATCGGCCCCATAGCCGGGGTGTATGTGGATAGGTGGGATAGGCGCAGGACGATGTTTACCTGTGATTTCTTGAGGTCGATTTTAGTTTTAGTAATCCCGCTATTTTTATTCTACGCCAAGATAATCATCCCTATTTATTTTATTATATTTATAGTATTTTCTATCGGGAGATTTTTCGTGCCGGCAAAATTATCCATCATCCCGGATCTCGTTGAGAAAAAGGACTTACTGATGGCAAATTCCCTTGTTAATACTACAGGTATGATTGCGGCAATATTGGGATTTGGCATTAGCGGGGTGCTGGTAGAGCATTTAGGCGCAAGGAGCGGCTTTTACCTGGATGCCCTGAGTTTCTTAGTTTCTGGTTTGCTTATTTTTAGCATCGCCAAGAAATCAGCTGCCTCTTCAATGAACCTTAAAAAGGTGAGCAAAGAGATAGTCGAGGTAATTAGAAAATCAGTGTTGCAGGAAATCAGGGAAGGGATTTTATATTTTATCCAAAAGAAAGATATCAGGTTTACGGCGGGGATAATTTTTATATTATGGTCGGCGCTGGGGGCAGTTTATGTGGTTTTAATTGTATTTGTGCAAACGACCTTGCATTCAGCTACCCAGGATTTAGGGCTCCTGATAATGTTATTAGGGGTAG
>JAQUAH010000157.1 GCA_028687345.1 Candidatus Omnitrophota bacterium
CCTCTTTGTTAATTACAGGGGAATCCGCAGGCAAATCCACGCGCACAATCGCCAGTTTTCCGCGCTTAAAGCTCATCAGGTTGACAAAATCAGAGAAGGAAACCTCTTCTTCTATAATCTTGGCGATGATGTTGGTGGAGTCAACTGGCACATCAATGCCTAATTCAGCAAAGGTGTGCTCGTTATCAGGATTATTAACCCTGCCCACGGTGCGCTGCACGCCAAATCTTTCTTTGGCTACCTGGCAGATAATCAGGTTATCCTCATCTTCTCCTGTAACCGCAGCCAATACATCTGCGCGCTCGATGCCAGCTTCTTGTAGAATACGCGGATCGCAAGCATCCCCGTTAATCACCAGTGCTTCTAATTCTTTGGCTATATCTTCGCAAATATCCCTATTCTTCTCCACGATGCTGACAGTATGCTTACTCTTGAGAAGTCTTTTGGCCAGAAAATAACCCACCTTTCCTGCGCCAACGATTATAATATACATTGCTCCACCTTTAGAATTATAAGCTAAACCTCTCCTTTATCTTCTCTAGGCTCGCTACTTTAACTATCCCCATTAAAGTATCTTTTACTTTTAAAATGGTTTGCGGTTCAGGTATAATTACTCCGTCTAACCTTCTAATCGCAACAACTAAAAATTCACCGGGGACATTTATCTCTTGAATGGTTTTTCCGACTAAATTATCTTTACTTTCTATCTCGATTACCCCCAGTTCTTTTGTCTCAATGAGATAGCTGGAGAACCTGCTCTCAATAATCTTATCCCGAAGCATTGCCGCAAAAAGAATTGTTCCGCTAATAATATCCAGCCCCAATGCACCATAAATGTGCGCGCGCTGCGGGTCATATATACGCGCGAACACCCTGGGAACCTTGAATATCTTCTTAGCCACCTGCGCAGAGATTAAATTGGTATTGTCGCCGTTGGTCACTGCGCAGAAGGCATCTGCCTTTTCAATGCCCACCTGTTTGAGTAACTCCAGGTCAAAACCATTGCCTGCCATGGTCAGGCCATTAAATGTACCGCCCAGGCGCTCAAAAGAGGCCGAGGCTTTATCAATCACCACCACATCATGGCCTTCGTTGGAAAGTAACTTGGCTAGTTCCGAACCCACCCTGCCGCAACCCACTATTATGACATACATTTTTACCTCTTTGCTTATCGCAAATCGCTAATCGCTTATCGTTATGATAGCGAATAGGAGATATGCGCTTAGCTGCCTTTGGCTATTTCTACCAGCTTCTTAAATACCTGCGAGTCTTTTACTGCCAGGCCAGCCAGAATTTTTCTATCCAAAGCGACCTTGGATTTCTTGAGGCCTTTAATAAATGCGCTGTAGGTAATGCCTTCAGCGCGGCAAGCAGCATTGATGCGCGTAATCCAGAGCCTGCGAAATTCCCTCTTTTTGACGCGCCTGTCACGGTAGGCATATACAAGGGCGTGCATAAGGGCGCGGCGCGCCTGTTGGAATTGTTTACTGCGGTCTCCCCAATAGCCTTTTGCCTTTTTTAATACCCTCTTTTTTCTTTTTCGTGTTGCCGCACTATGTTTGACTTTTACCATATCGCTAGTTCCTCCTGTTGCTTTTTATCCATAAGGTAACATTCTCTTTAAAAACTTTGTATCTTTTTTGCTCTCTAAGATATTCTGCCTTCTTAATTTACGTAGCCTCTTGGCTTTTTTATTCGACAAAAGATGGCTCTTACCGCAAGGAGAATATTTAATCTTCTTGCTTTTGGTTAACCTGAATCTTTTTGCTACCCCTTTTTTGGTTTTTAGTTTTGACATTCTTCTTTAGCTCCGTTTGTTGTTGGATAAACTGTATTATTTCGGCGAAATTACAAAAGACATAATCCTGCCCTCTAAATTCGGCTCCCTTTCTACCTGTCCGTCATTCTGGGTATCAATAATAAATTTATCTAAAACCTTCCTGCCTAAATCCAGATGCTCCATCTGCCTGCCCTTGAAGAAAAGGTTTATTTTAACTTTGTCTTTTTTCTTTAAGAACACGATTGCCTGCTTTACTTTTGTTTCATAGTCATGCTCATCAATATTAGGCTTGAGGCGTATCTCCTTGAGCCGGCTCTGTTTCTGATGCTTTTTGGCTTCCCGTTCTTTCTTCTCCTGGTCATATTTAAACTTGCTGAAATCGATGATGCGGCAGACCGGAGGATTGGCAGAAGGCGCGACCTCTACTAAATCCAATTCGGACTGGTCGGCCAATTCCTGCGCCTTTTGTATTGGCACCACTCCTAATTGGTTACCGTCAGGGCCGATGAGCCTGACTTGCGGCACGCGGATCCTTTCGTTAACACGTATAAATTTCTTTATAGCAACCACCTCCCTCTTTTTTGCTTATCGCTTATCGCATATCGCTTATCGTTATACGATAACGATAGCTGTTTCTTTTGTGTTATTGGTGATTTTCTATTTGTTTTTTTAATTGCTCTATAAACTTATCTAGGGCTACTGTCCCGGTATCACCCTTGCCTTTTTGCCTTACCGAGACCTGCCCTGATTTAACCTCGCGTTCCCCTGCTATCAGGCAATAAGGTATCTTGTTTATTTCGGCATTGCGTATCCTTTTATCTAAAGTTTCATTGCGGTTGTCTATTTCTGTGCGGATTGAATTATCTTCCAGCGTTTTCTTAACCTTCAAAGCATATTCTGCGACCGTGTCTTTAATGGGGATAACCAGCACCTGAGTAGGCGCCAGCCACAGAGGGAGCTCTCCTTTATAATGCTCTAACAATGCGCCCATAAAGCGCTCAAGGCTTCCCAGAAGCACGCGGTGCAGCATAATCGGCTGTTGTTCTT
>JAQUAH010000050.1 GCA_028687345.1 Candidatus Omnitrophota bacterium
CCCGCGAGATAAATATAGCTAGCGATGACTTAAAAGACACATTAGAGGCAATGAGAAGCGTAGCCTTTGCCGATATACTTACAATTGCTCCCGACAACGGCTTCGTTGCCCCGAACGTAGTAGGCGGATTTCTTTTGGTGAATGAAAGCATACAAGCCAAGTATTATCGTAGTGACGGCACGGATGTTTTGGTCACCCCGGGAGATATTCCTGACCCGCTCTTAATAGAACTAATACTAAGCTGGACAGGAAAAGACAGTCGTCCTCACGCTCAAACAATGAGGACATTGAGAACGAGGGGATTATGAAGAATAAGGGTGTTACTTTTGTAGAGATTTTTATAGTAGTGCTGATTATGACAGTGATTACCGCGATGCTGCTTTCTGCTTTTATCCAGTCGCGCGCACTCTTTCAGACAGCAGATATCCCTGCGATTCAGCAGGCAGCTATCCGTAAGATAATGGGGAGCATAGCCCTGGATTTAAATCAAACAGCTTATTCGCAGATCCAGATTACCCAGGATTATCCCTTTGCGGGCTCAGATATGCTCAGGTACCGGTTGCCGCAATATTCGGGAGGCTCGCCTGTATTATCAGGATTGGATATTGTCTGGGATAGCGATATTTTTATTAATTTAGACTCAAGTAAGCCGGGAAGGCTTATTAAGACGCAGGGAGGCAATGTTACGGTTTTGGGAGAGCATTTTAACAAGATAAATTTTTTTGACCAGAGCAAAGAACCTATGCTTTCTCAAAATGAATTGAAGATCACCTTAAATTTAAGGCACATGAGTACCCAGCAGAGAATTTATGATATGAGTGCTGCTGCGATATTGAACATGAGGAACTAAAGATGATAAACTTATGCAGGGCTAATCAAAAAGGGTTTACCTTAGTGGTTGCATTTTTGATAGCGATGCTTTTATCTATACTCATTGCTGCAGTTATCGGCAGAGGCATAGCCGAATATACATTGGCAGAGAGAAGCAGGGCTTATCTGGAAACTTTTTACCTTGCTGAGGCCGGCCTTACCCAGGCTGCCTATGATTTGGCTTATTACGAGGCTAATCAGATACCCGTGCCTCCTGACCTTTCGGGGAGTCCCGTGTCCGTCACGGTGCCGGGAGCCAGCGGCACAGTCCAGTATGTCTGGGTTGACCTATTGGGCGCTGAAAATCCCGACGCATTGATTATAGACCCTGAAGGGCTGAACTATTATTTGAGAAATTATCGTCTCAGCGCCACTGCTACACACAATAAGTTTGGCACTCAGGTGACGGTTAACCAGATTATTTGTCGCTCCCGGGCTTATATCTTTCAATTCGCGGTATTCTACGAAGATGACCTGGAAATTTTACCTGGGCCCGGCATGACTTTCTCCGGGAAGATCCACAGTAATCACGATATATATCTGGGTACTCATAACTCATTAAGCATAAACAGTAATTATTTACGCAGCGCCGCACGGATTTTTAATAGGCGCAAAGATTCTTCCCAGGACATGAATGGGTATGTGGAGATTTTAAATAGAATTACCATGATTATGCGAAGAATGAAAATAGGTCAAGAACAGCCTTTGGATTGCGAGAGGAGCGATTGGGAGACCGAATCTCAAGTACGTTGGGGAGGGACTGTAAAAAGCAGCGTTCACGGGGTAAATTCTTTGGCAGCGCCTGATGTTGGCTCTATACAGCCAGACGGATATTTTGCGCAGAATGCCCGCTTAAAAATCATTGACAGTACTGCCTATGTGGATGGTGTACCTGTGGTGCTTCCTTTGGGCACAATTAGCACCGCTACATTCTGGAACGTACGGGAGAATAAGAATATCACCGTAACCGATATTGACATGTCTCTCTTAAATACTTCAGAGTGGTTTCCTTCTAACGGCCTTTTATATGTAACGCGCACTGATTCAAGCCCGACACAGCCTAATTCAATCCGTTTCAAAAACGGCTCTACATTAGCCGGGCCTCTAACCATAGTCTCAAATGACCCGCTATACATACAAGGAAACTACAATAATGTGGACAAAAAACCCGCATCGGTAATCTGCGATGCCGTGAATATCTTATCCAACAACTGGAATGATTCTACTCCCTTAGGTGATAGGGTTGCTACAAACACAGAGGCTAACGCAGCATTTATCGCAGGGAATAACACTACGAGCACCGGTGATTACAACGGAGGCCTGGAGAATTACCCACGTTTTCTGGAAAATTGGTCAGGTAAAGTTTTCAAATACAGAGGTTCATTTGTAGGGTTATGGAACAGCCAGCTCGCGCAGGGGCGCTGGGACAGAGGAGGATATAGCCCGCCTAACCGCGACTGGAATTACGATACAGATTTTAATAATAGCAACAATTTACCTCCTTTTACGCCCTATGCAGTAGAAACCATCCCGATAGCCTGGTGGAAGAGCAACTAACACAATTTCCTTGACAGGCTGTGTGTTATGGCCGATAATTTATCATGTGAGAAAAAAAGGTTTTACACTCGTGGAAATTATGATTGTGGTGGCAGTCATTGCTCTATTAGCAGCAATCGCCATACCTAATCTCCTGCGAGCCCGTCTTGCCTCCCAGGAAGCCGCTGCAGCAGCCGCCTTACATACGATTGCTAGCGCAGAAGTCCAATGGCGGGCAACCAATCCTAGTTACGCTTCATTATCTCAACTTGGCAGCGCCACTCCTCCCTATATTGATTCAGCCTTAGCATCTGGCACAAAGTTTGGGTATAGTTTTAGCGTTACCCCTGGTTTAAGCGACACTTTTTTCGCTTGTGCCACGCCTAATCCGATACTTGTCAATGCGCACGGATTCTACATGGATGAAGCCGGGGTTTTGTGCAGGACTACCACAGTAACTCCTTTACCAGACTGTAGTTCTGCTGGTCCGCAAGTCCCTTGTCCTGACGGTTTTGCCGAGATACAATAATTTAATTTATCTTGACTACTACTTTTTTATATGTTAAACTCAAAGTTCTAACCGTATAATTTTATTTAAAGGAGAGCGACAAATGTATGCAATCATTGAAGTTGGGGCAAAACAGTATTCTGTAAAAAAAGAAGATATTATCGATGTCGAAAACCAGCATTTGCCGGTGGGTAAAGAGGTTACTTTAGACAGAGTACTCTTGGTCTCTAAAGATAAAAAGATTGAAATAGGCCAGCCTTATTTGAAAGAAGCCAAGGTAGAGGCAACCGTGATCAGCCAGTTAAAAGGAGAAAAAGCAGTTTCTTTTAAATACCGCCGCCGCAAATCTTCGCATTGGAAGAAAGGGCACCGGCAGCAGTTGACCCGCTTAAAGATAAGGGAAATAGTTACGTAGATGTTCATTGATACTGCTAAAATCTACGTAAAATCCGGCAGCGGCGGGAAGGGTTGCCGCAGCTTCTATCGTGATAAATACAACCGGCGGGGAATTCCTGACGGCGGTGACGGAGGCAAGGGTTCAGATATTATTATTAAAGCGGACAGGAACCTTTATACCCTCTTAGATTTTCAGTACCAGAGGCATTTCTTGGGTTCTCATGGCGGTCATGGTTCAGGCAAAAACCAAAAGGGCAAAGATGCCCTGCCGGTTTTAATTCTCGTGCCCCAAGGAACAGTCATCAGGGACGTAAAGACAAATTGCGAGCTGCGTGACCTCAAAAGCGACCAGGAAGAAGTTGTCGTAGCTTTGGGCGGTAAGGGCGGATTGGGTAATCAGCACGGGTATGAACCTACCCTAAATGAGCCCGGTGAAGAAAAAGAACTCCTTCTTGACTTAAAATTTATCGCAGATGTAGGCGTTGTGGGTTTTCCTAACGCGGGCAAATCCACGCTTATTTCCAATATTTCAAACGCACATCCGAAGATTGCTGCATATCCGTTTACTACAAAATCTCCTGTTTTGGGTGTTGTCAAATCAAAGGAAAGAAATTTTGTTATCGCAGATATACCCGGACTGATTAGCGGCTCTTCTGCCGGGAAGGGGCTGGGGGATAAATTCCTCAGGCATATTGAACGCACAAAAATTCTTCTGCATATGGTGGATATGTCCGGGTTTGAAGGAAGAGACCCTATAGAGGATTACAAGACTATTAATGAAGAGTTAAAGAATTATAGTAAAGAGGTACACAAGAAAACGCAGGTAATCGCTGCAAATAAAATGGATTTAGAAGGCGCCCCTGAAAATTTGGGAAGATTTAAAAAGGCGGTAAAGAAAAAGGTATACCCCATATCGGCTTTAAAAAAAGAAGGCCTGGAGGAATTAATTGAGGCAGTCAGAGAAAAATTATAAGAGGGTTGTCATAAAGATAGGGTCCAGCCTTTTTTATTCCGGGAAAACGGCTTTTAGGCCTTCTGTCTTCAATAATCTCGTCGGGCAAATCACGGAATTAATCAGGCAGGAAAAAGAAATAGTGATAGTGTCGTCCGGGGCAATAGCCTTAGGTATGCAAAGGCTTAATCTAAAAGTGAGGCCCAGGGAACTTCCCTTTCTTCAGGCAGCTGCAGCTGTAGGACAGAATGCCCTTATGGACTATTATACCCGGGCCTTTAAAGAGAACAGTATAAATTGCGCTCAGGTGCTTTTGACTTGGGAGGATTTCTCTGAGCGCAAGCGTTACTTAAATGCAAAGAATACCCTGTTTACGCTGTTAAAGCTTAAAAGTGTGCCTGTAATTAATGAAAACGACACTGTATCTACCGATGAGATTAAATTCGGAGACAATGACCGTCTCTCTGCATTAGTCTCTGTGCTGATTAACGCTGACCTGCTGATAATCCTTTCTGATGTAGCCGGGCTCCTGGAGAAAGACCGTAAAACCATAGTCAGGATTGTGCCTGAAATTAATTCCCGTATCCACAGCCTTGCCTGCCCTACCGATAAAAAGACATGTGTAGGGGGGATGGTTACAAAAATAGAGGCGGCAAAGATAGCAGTGGATTCCGGCATACCCTGCGTAATTGCTGATGGCCAAGAGAACAATATCATTATGCACCTTATTAATAACCCTCTTGCTGGCGGCGTAGGCACGGTATTCTTACCTAAGAATAGATGCCTGGCAGCCAAAGAACGCTGGATTGCCTTTGGCAGTAAGCCAAAAGGTAAAATTATAGTTGATGAAGGAGCGAAGCTGGCTCTTTTTAATAAGAAGAGCCTGCTTTGCGTAGGCATAACTAGCGTTGAAGGAGAATTTGACGCAGGAGACGTGGTAAGCGTCAGAGATAAAGAGAATTGCGAATTTGCCAGAGGAAGAGTGAGCCTTTCGGATAAAGACTTAGATAAGGTTAAGGGCACCCGTTACCATAAAGAAATAATTCACAGGGACAATATTGTCGTTTTATAGGAATTATATTATAAGGAAGTATAACTAGCATTGCCAGTAGGGTCTGTCCCCGAAGGGGACTGACCCACGACAAGATAAGGGTTGATTGTTAGATGCGCAGAAAAGGACATCACATGACTTTAAAACAAGAACTGATTAATATAGCCAGGGCCGCAGGGGATGCTACCAGGTTGATGTTGAACGTTTCATCCAAGAAAAAAGATACCGTGCTCAGGGATATGGCGGCCAGTTTAATTAAAGAGCAGAATTTTGTCCTAAAAGAGAACAAAAAAGACATAGCAAAGGCGCAAAGTTCTAAATTGTCATCCGTCTTTGTCGATAGGCTCATCCTTAATCAAAAACGGATAAAAGAAATGTCAGGCTCTCTGATTGCAATTGCAAACCTGCCTGACCCTGCAGGAGAGGTAATTAAGGCATGGAGAGTCCCCAATGGCCTTTGGATACACAAGGTACGTACGCCTATAGGCGTAATTGCAATTATTTACGAATCGCGCCCCAATGTTACTTCCGACTGTATAGGGCTTTGTTTTAAATCCGGCAACAGCGTAATCTTAAAGGGCGGCAGCGAGGCATTGAATTCTAATTTGGCCATATTCAAAATATTAAAAGACACGATAAAGAAGCATGGCCTCCCTGAAGGGTTAATAAATATTATTGCTATAAGAGACAGAAAAGCTGTTGAGGCCCTTTTAAAATTAAGCGATTTTATTGATTTAGTAATCCCCCGCGGAGGCGAAAGCCTGATAAAGCGGGTGACAAGCTTATCGCGCATACCAGTGATTAAGCATTACAAAGGCATTTGCCACGTTTATGTTGATGAATGGGCAGATTTAAATATGGCACAGAATATATGTTTTAATGCCAAGGTACAGCGACCCGGAGTTTGTAATGCGATGGAGTCTATGCTGGTGCACAGGGCTGTCGCAGAAAGGTTTTTACCCGGGATGATTAAAAAGTTTAAACAGGCAGGGGTTCAAATCAGAGGCTGTGCTGTTACGCGCAAAATAGCCAAAGGCATAAGAAAGGCTACTGAGCAGGACTATCATACCGAGTACCTGGATTTAATACTTTCCGTAAAGGTAGTAGAGGATTTAACAGAAGCCATAAGGCACATAAATTATTACGGTTCACACCATTCTGATACGGTTATAACAGAAAATTATGAATGTGCCCTGAGGTTTTTAAGGGAGGTTGATTCAGCCTGCGTTTATGTCAATGCCTCTACGCGTTTTACCGACGGAAATCAGTTTGGAATGGGCGCTGAAATAGGAATTTCTACCGATAAACTCCATGCCCGCGGGCCTTTTGGCTTAGAGGAGTTGACTACTTATAAGTATATGGTATTCGGAAATGGGCAGATTAGGGCGTAGCTAAACTATGAAGATAGGAATTTTAGGAGGCACATTTAACCCGATACATATCGGTCATCTTATCCTGGCGGAAGAGGCGAGAGAAAAAATAGGCCTGGATAAGATTATTTTTGTGCCTGCATATCTGCCGCCGCATAAAGATAATTCAGACATCGCTGGGGCGGGCCTGCGTTTAGAAATGGTCAAACTTGCAATTAAAGGGAATAAATATTTTGTTGTTTCTGATGCGGAGATAAAGCGGGACGGCCGTTCTTATACCATCGATACTATAAAGGAATTTAAAAAAAAATACCCGCAGGATGAATTATATTTTATTATCGGTTCAGATTTACTTAAATATTTAGATGAGTGGAAGGACTTAGGAGAAATTATCAGCATGGTAAAATTTATAGTAGCCACACGGCCAGGCTATTCTTTGAGTGAAATACCCTCTTATATTAAAACCGTAGCAATCAGGGCAGTGGATATTTCAGGTTTTGAAATCAGGGAGCACGTGAAAGAGGACAAATCTTTCCGTTATTTAGTCCCGGAAGAAGTATACAGGTATATAGTGAGAAAAGGATTATATAAAAATAATAGATAGCAGGTAATGTGATATGAGAATAAAAGTTGCACCATCTATACTCTCTGCCGATTTTAGTTGTTTGGGTAAAGAAATAAAAGATGTCGAGCGAGCAGGCGCGGACATGATTCACATAGACGTGATGGACGGGCATTTTGTACCCAATATCACCATAGGCCCTGTAGTAGTTAAATATATTAGAAAACAGACGAGACTGCCGCTTGACGTGCATCTCATGATTGAAAAACCGCAAAGATTTATTAATGATTTCGTGGATGCTGGCAGCGACATGCTCACGGTCCATATTGAAACCATTTCGCTATCCGGTATAAAGGCACAAAGCCTTAAGCTAAAGGGCAGAGGAGTAAAATTCGGCATATCACTGAATCCTAATACTCCGCTGGCAAGAATCAAGCCGGTATTAGGCAATGTAGATTTCGTTTTAGTTATGTCTGTTAACCCGGGGTTCGGCGGCCAGTCATTTATGCCGGTAGCGTTATCTAAAATAAAGGGATTGCGTTCTATTTATGATGGAGATATCGCTGTTGACGGAGGCATAAATGAAAAGAACGCTAAAAAAGTTGTCGCCTGCGGAGCTAATATTTTAGCCTGCGGTTCATACATTTTTAATACAAAAGACAGGAAGCTAGCAATAGAAAGGATAAGAAATGCAGCAAGGCGATGAAATTAAATTCGGCACGGATGGCTGGAGAGGCATTATAGGGGACAACTACACTTTTAAAAACCTAAAAATTATTTCGCAGGCAACAGCCGATTATTTGGGCAGCGATAAGAAAATAGCAGTTGGCTTTGATACGCGTTTTATGTCCGAGAATTTCGCCAGAATTTCTGCGCAGGTTTTCAGCAACAATGGGATTAAAGTCGTGCTTTCAGACCGCGCAATTCCAACTCCCACATTGAGTTTTGCTGTAAGAACAAGAAAACTTGACTTAGGCGTTATGATTACTGCTTCTCATAATCCTGCCGAATATAATGGCTTTAAAATTAAGACTTCTTCTGGAGGGGCAGCAGGGCCGGAAGCCACCAAAGAGGTAGAGGGTTTTCTGGGTAAAAACGCAGTTAAAGAGAAAAATCCATCTTCAAAACAGGTTGAAATCAAGGATTTAACGGGTGATTATATCGGATTTATCCGCTCATACATTGACCTAAAGAAGATCAGGCGCAAGAAATTTAAAGTTTTGGTTGATGCCATGCATGGTTCAGGCGATAGTTTTATTGCCGAAATACTAAAAGATACCGCGATAAAATTAGAATTTATGCGCAATACCATTAATCCATCTTTCGGCGGGAGAAGGCCTGAACCCATTGAAGAAAACCTGGAAGAGTTAAAATTCAGGGTTAAGAAGGAAAAATTTGATTTAGGTATAGCTTTAGACGGAGATGCAGACCGTATCGCGGCAGTGGCGCCAGGCGGGGAATTTATACATCCGCAGAAGATTTTAGGGTTGCTAGCGCTGCATTTAAGCCAGGACAGGCGCTGGTCAGGCGGCATAGTAAAGACTATTGCCGGCTCTACCATGATTGACCATATTGCCCATTTTTTAAAGGTTAACCTTTACGAAACACCGGTAGGGTTTAAATACATTTCCAATCTTATGGAGACGCAGGATATTGTAGCCGGAGGGGAAGAGGCGGGAGGGATGGGCGTAAAAGGATATATACCCGAGCGGGACGGGACAGTAGCCGGATTGTTACTTTTAGAGATGATGGCCTATCGAAACAAAAATATTTTAAAGATTTTAAACGAAACCGAAAAACAGTTTGGCAGATACTATTACGTGCGCCGAGACCTGCAACTAAAAAAACGCCTGGAGCCTGCCAGGGATAACCTGCCAAAGGAGTTATTAGGCAAAAAGGTGACCCAGGTCAAAGATTATGACGGCATAAAATTAATCTGTGAAGATGAAAGCTGGCTGATGTTCAGGGGTTCAGGTACAGAACCCATTATGCGCATCTATGCAGAAGCAAAAAATTTAAATAAAGCCAGGAAATTGCTTTCCCTGGGAGAAAGCTTAATGCTCAAAGATGGTCTATAGCTTTTGCAGGTTTCTTTCTTTTCTGATTTTAAAACTGTTCTTTCATATTGAAGTTAAAGGCAGAGAAAACATACCTACAAAAGGCGGGTTTATCGTAGCCAGTAATCATGTGAGTTTTATGGACCCCATAGCTGTTGGTGTAGCATCTCCGCGCGCATTGAATTATATGGCCAGGCATGATTTATTCTGCAACCCATTATTTGGCTGGCTTATTGCGCATTGTAATTCCTTTCCTGTAAAAAGAAATTCTGCTGACTTTTCTGCTTTAAGAGAAGCCATACGCCGTGTAAAAAGCGGCGGCGGTTTAGCTATATTCCCAGAAGGCAGCAGAAAAGCCAACGGCGCTTCTCTTGAACCGCAGGCAGGTATTGGATTTTTGGCAAGTAAGCTGAATGTGCCTGTAGTGCCGGCTTTTGTAAAAGGAACCGAAATTGCATTACCCAGAGGCAAAAACAAGCTGAAGGCTGCAAAGATTTCTGTTAATTTTGGTGAGAAAATTCATATAGAGAGGGGGAGGTCGTATCAAGATATAACTGCTACAATAATGTCGAGTATTAAAAAACTTTCAGATTGATAAAACATTTAAGTATCGTTTATCCGTTATTTCGTTATTCGAAACAACGGATAAACGAAATTAAGGAGCTAAAAAAATGACGGAAGTAAATTCTGATCTTGAGCAATTATACAACCAAAGCATCAAATTAATCCGCGAAGGACAGGTGGTGCTTGGTAAAATCGTTTCAATAAAATCTCAGGAAGTGCTGGTGGACGTGGGTTTTAAATCCGAAGGGATTATCCCGATTACTGAATTCAGCTCAAAAGAGCTGGAAGTAGGCAAGGAATTAGAGTTTTTTGTAGAGTCTATAGAAAATGATGCCGGTATCATTGCGCTCTCAAGAGAAAAAGCAATGCGCATCCAGGGCTGGGATAAGATTGTAAAGTATTCCCAGACAGGAGAATTTGTAGAGGGCAGGCCTGTTAAAAAAGTAAAAGGCGGATTTCTGGTTGACGTGATGGGCGTTGAAGGATTCCTGCCTTCTTCTCTTTCCGCATTTAAGGGTATCGCGGAAAAAGAAATTATGTACAAGGTGTTTAACTTCAAGATTGTGAAAGTCAACAACCTAAGGCGCAGCATTATTTTGTCGCGCAGGGAGGTAGTGCAAAAAGAAAAAGAGGTGGCTAAGGAAAGAATCTGGCAGGATTTAAAGATCGGCGGAGTTTATACTGGGACGGTAAAGGCCATTACCGATTTCGGCGCTTTTGTAGACCTGGGAGGAGTGGATGGGCTTCTGCACATTACCGATATGTCCTGGTCAAAGATTAGCCATCCTTCCGAGGTAGTAGCCTTACAGGATAAGATTGATGTTGTAATCCTTAATTTAGACAAGGAATCAGGCAAAATATCCCTGGGGTTAAAACAAAGGCTGCCTGACCCCTGGCAGGATATCGAGACAAAATTCAGCGTCGGCTCCAAGGTGAAGGGCAAGGTCGTAAATATACTTCCATACGGCGTATTTGTGGAGTTAGAAAAAGGGATTGAAGGGTTAATCCATGTATCCGAAATCTCCTGGACCAAAAGGATTAATAATCCAGGCGAGATGTTTGCTATCGGAGATATGGTAGAAACGCAGGTTCTAAATGTAGATAAGGATTCGCGCCGCATTTCTTTGAGCTTAAAACAATTAGAGCAGAATCCGTGGCTTGAAGCTGAATCTAAATATCCCCAGGGCGCGACAGTCTCGGGGAAAATCAGGGGCTTTACTGATTATGGCGCATTCGTTGAGTTAGATAGTAATTTAGAGGGGATGATTCACGTTTCCGATATATCCTGGACAAAAAGGATATCTCATCCTCAGGATGTGCTGAAAAAAGGGCAGAAGCTGGATGTAGTAGTGCTTTCGGTAGATGCTCAAAATCGGCGTATCTCTTTAGGTCTAAAACAACTACAGCCTAATCCCTGGCCGGAGATTGCTAAAAAATATCCGTTGGATACTATCCTGGA
>JAQUAH010000051.1 GCA_028687345.1 Candidatus Omnitrophota bacterium
AATAAAAGTTTAATCTTCCTGGCTCTTTCTTTCAGGTCTTCTTTAATCTGTGCATTAAGCATGATTTTTATCGAGCTATAATACCCCTGCCCTTAAAAGATCCTGCACGTCTAGTAACCCTATCGGATGCATATTTTTATCTACGACCGGAATCTCATCAATTTTCTTCTCTTGCAATATGCGCATCGCCTCAGCAGCCAGCATATCCTTATTTACCACCGTTGGGTTTAAGGTCATCACTTCCCTGATCTTACGTTTAGGCAAATTCACGTCTGTCTCAAGATGCCTGCGCAGGTCACCATCGGTAAATATGCCTTTTAATCTCCCCTTTTTATCCACTACCGTAGCAGAACCTGCCCTGGCATGGGTAATCTTTAAAAGTACCTGTGAGACTTTCTTTTCTTCATTAACTATAGGGTTGGCTGGACCTTTACGCATAATATCTTCTACTTTCAAAAGCAGCCGCCTTCCCAAAGCGCCGCCCGGATGGAAGAAAGCAAAATCCTTTTCCTTGAAATTTTTGCATTCCAGGAGGCATACGGCAAGCGCATCTGTCATAGCAAGGGTAGCAGTAGTAGAGGCAGTGGGCGCCAGCCCAAGAGGACAGGCTTCCTTTTTTACCGAAATATCCAGAAGCACGTCGCTATATTTAGCCAGGATTGACTTTGTATTCCCGGTAAGAGCAATAATCTTTGCGCCGATCTTTTTTAACAAAGGCAACAGCTGCTTCATCTCATCGGTTGAGCCGCTGTTAGAAATGACAATCACCACATCTTCCGGGGTTACCTTGCCTAAATCACCGTGGATTGCCTCGGCAGTATGCAGAAATAAACTTGGTGTTCCGGTAGAGGCTAAGGTTGCGGAAAACTTCTGGGCTATAATCCCGGTCTTGCCCATCCCGCTTACCACTACCCGCCCCCTGGTTTTTAAAATGAGGTTTACGGCCTTTTGAAAATTACTGCCGATTTTTTTTCTTAAGGCTTTTATTGCCTCGGCTTCGATATCCAAAACCTCTCTGGCGCGTTTTACTATTTCAACTTTCATAATGCCTTCTCTATCTTTTTAATCTGTTTTAAAAGCTTTTCCAGCTCTTTTAAGTCAATCATATTAGGGCCGTCGCAAGGAGCTTTATCCGGAGAAGGGTGCACTTCTAAAAACAAACCATCGCAGCCAAAGGCAACCGCAGCGCGCGATAGGCCTGCCACAAACTCACGCTGGCCTCCGGAAGACACAGACTTGCCTCCGGGAAGCTGGACGCTGTGCGTGGCGTCATAAATCAGGGGGTATCCAAACTCGCGCATTATCCCAAGGCTACGAAAATCCGAAACCAAATTATTGTAACCGAAACATACGCCTCTTTCGGTAATTAAAATGGATTTATTTCCTGTGGACTCAATCTTTTTTATGATAGGTAGAATATCCCAGGGCGCCAGGAATTGCCCTTTCTTGATATTTACTGTTTTGCCTGTCTTGGCTGCCGCTATGACAATATCGGTCTGTCGGCATAAGAAAGCCGGAATCTGGATTATATCCAATACCCTTGCCGCATCTATTATTTCTTTCTGGCAATGTATGTCGCTTAATAGCGGCAGTTTCAATTTTTGCTTTACTTTGTAGAGCACATCCAGGCCTCTCTTTATCCCCGGGCCGCGATACGAATCCATGGAAAGCCTGTTTGCTTTATCAAAACTGGACTTAAAAATATAAGGGATCGAAAGCTTAGCGGCAATCTCCTGTATCCTCTTTGCTACCTCTAAACAGAGCGCCTCTGATTCAATCACGCATGGCCCGGCAATTAAAACCAATGGTTGCCTTTCGCCTATTTTTATGTTGCCTATCTTGATCTCTTGCATCATATTTATTTTTCTTTTTTAAAGTAGGGCCTGACTTTATCTAAGTCCTGCGGGGTATCCACGCCTATGGTATCATATTTGGTTTCAATAACCTTGATTTTAAAACCCTCTTCCAAAACTCTCAATTGCTCTAAGGTCTCTATCTCTTCAAGCCTGGATACCGGCAAATTCCTATAAGTGAATAAGAAGTCTTTGGTGTAAGCATACAGGCCTATATGCTTGTAATAGGCCGGCGACTTAACCTTTGAATTCTGGGCATGAAAAGGAATACCGGAGCGTGAAAAATATAAAGCAAAATTATTTTTATCTACCACTATCTTAACTACATTAGGGTCTGACGCCTCTGCCGGCTCTTCAATCTTTTTCATTACCGTAGCCATGGAAATAGAGGCATCATCCAATAAGGCCCGGGCAACGCTGTCTATCATCATCGGATGAATCAGGGGCTCATCTGCCTGTATATTGACAACTATCCTTACATCAAGCGGGTTAACCACTTCGCTGATCCTATCCGTGCCGCAGGCATGGTTTTTGGAAGTCATCACTACTTTTGCCCCGAATTCCCTTGCCACAATGGCGACTAATTCGTTATCACAGGCGATAATCAAATCATCTAACACAAGCGCCTGTTTTGCCTGTTCCCAGACGCGCCGTATCATGGGCTTACCGAATATGTCTGCCAAGACCTTGCCTTCAAATCTGGTAGATGAATACCTGGCGGGGATTACTCCGATTACATCCATTTCTTAAAAACCCTCGAACTTTACCCTTCAATCTTTTTTAATAATTCTTTTCTTGTAGTCACCGCAGTCCCTACTTTTCCTACCACGATACCTGCGGCAAAATTAGCGATATGAGCTGCCTCTAAATTACTTGCACCGCAACAAAGCCCTAAGGTGAATGCGCCGATTACCGTATCACCTGCGCCTGAAACATCAAAAACTTCCTGGGCTACAGTGGGTATATGCGTTATACGGCCCCCTTTCTCAAAGAGCCGCATGCCATGCTCGCCCAAAGTAACCAGTATTGACTCTAAGTCCAGATATTCCAGAATCTGGCGTACCGCCAAATCAATATCCTTATCCGTAAATAACCTGTCATTGTTTAATTTGAATTTGTTTGTGGTATCTTTTATCTTCAGGTTTCTGATTGCATTTTCTAATTCACGGCGATTAGGCGTGATGCTGGTTACCCTGCGGTAATATTGGAAATTTTCTTCTTTGGGGTCAACTGTAATGACCTTACGGTATTTTTTTGCCAGGGAGATAATTTCCTCCAGTAAAAACATGTTGATTACGCCTTTGCCATAATCCTCGATAACAACCGCATCAAAATTATTTATGTTCTTTTTGATAAAATTGAGAATCTTGCGGTTTAAACTGCGCGGCAGGGGATCCGTATGCTCCCAGTCAACCCTCACTACCTGCTGGTGCCCGGCAATGATGCGCGTCTTTAGCGTAGTGTGCCTTGATGGCTCTATAAAAAGGCCCCTGTGGTTTATTTTCCTATTTCCTAATTCAGAAAATAAAATATCGGTATTTTTATCCCTTCCCACGACCCCCACCAGGCAAACATCTCCGTCGAGTGCGCGGATATTATTGGCGACATTGGCTGCACCGCCTGGGACATACGTCCTTTTATTCGCCCAGACCACAGGCACAGGCGCTTCAGGAGAGATTCTCTCCACATTGCCCCAGACATATTCATCTAAAATTAAGTCGCCGACTACAAGGATATTTGCTTTGTTAAACCTGTTGATTATTTTCTTGAGATTTTTCATATTCTCTCTCTTATCGCCTGGGCAAGCAAGGGGAGCATTATCTCATGGTGGCCGATAATGTAATGGCCCCTGCCGCCTGACATTACCGGGCGCGACACCACATTCTGTGCCGGTCGATAATGGTAAACCATATCGAAATTTGCGGTAGTAAATCCGCTCACACTATTACCCAGGTTACGCGCTAAATTCAATGCCTTCAAAAATACCTCCGGCAATACCACTGCAGAGCCAAAGTTCAAAATCACTCCGCCCCTGTCCAGCTGACAAACATTTTCCGACAACCAATAAAAATCCCTGGCGCTTCCTTCTGCGGTAAGGCTGGCATTGAAAGACGGGTGTTGGTGTATAATATCGGTGCCTATGGCTACAAATACGCAAAGCGGTACATTGTTCTTGTAGGCCTGAAAAGTGAGGCTTAAATTTTTATAGCGCAATTTGGAATTAAAAATTTTTCTGGCTACCGCATAACCTAAGCCCAAGCCTTCGCTAACCCCTTGCGAAACAGCGCAGTTTATAAACTCTGCTGTTTCCTTGGCCATTCCGAATTTACCGTCTTTTAAAGACTCTCCCACATCCTCCGAGGTTTGGCCCATAAAGGCAATCTCAAAATCATGGATTATGCCTGCGCCGTTTAAACAAATACAGGTAATTATTTTTTTCTTTATCAATTCTATCAACACAGGGTTTAAGCCGCATTTGATTACATGGGCCCCGCCCATGAAGATAACGGCTCTTTTTTTTCTGCGCGCCTGGATGATATCATCAACTATAGAGCGCAACTCCTGTGCCTTTAATATATTAGGCAAAGAGTCATAAAATTTCAAGAAACTCGCTCTTGGCAAAGGCGCCTTGGCAAAATCGCCAAACGCCACCTTGCTGTGCCGCGCCTTTAGGGAATATGTCTTTACCTTATTTATATTTAGCATTTTTAGCCCTTACTCCATCTGTGCGAACTTATAATTGTAGCATAAATTAAATCTAAATCAACTATATTTGCTGCGGCATTTGTTCATTTTTCTACAGACATAACTCTGTCAGCTGCCTTGAGCACATCATCTACGGTTATCGCCTTAAGGCAGGCGAATTCTTTAATGCAATTATGGGCAAGGCACTCAATACAACCCACTTCTTTATGCAAAACCTCAACCCTATCTCCCAGCGGCCCCCAGCGTTTGGGGCTGAGGCCCTTTTGGTTTCTGCCGAATATGGATATTACCGGCGTACCAACGCCGCAGGCTATATGCACCGGCCCGGAATCATTGGAGATAAAAAGCTGGCATCTTTTAAGGATGCTGGCTAACTGGCTTATGGATGTTTTTCCGGCGAGGTTAATTGCCGTATGGTGCATATGTTGAATTAAATTTTGCGCCAAAGTCAGGTCACGGGGACCGGCGACTACTAAAACCTTGAAACCTAATTTTTCAATCAACCTATCGGCAACTTCGGCAAATCTCTCATTAGGCCAAATCTTGGACGGACAACTGGCAGCAGGATGAATTGCCAGTAATTTATCGGAGGCTTTTAAATTTTGAGCCCTGAAGAACTCTTCAAGCCACTCCTCTGATTCTTTTTTTATGGGCATAAAGAGTTGCTTGTCTTTGGGCTCAATACCAAGCTGCCTTAATAAATCCAAGTTGTATTCTAATTCGTGCCTCTGGCCTAATTGCTTTATGTGTTTTAACCTCTGTGTGAGCAGGAATCCTAATTTACGGTCGTAACCGATTCTTTCAGGAATTCCGCAAAAATAGGTAATCAAATGCACCCTGTTGATAGGATGAAGGACGATTGCCAAATCAAATCTTTTTTTCCTTAACCTGAGCGTGAATTTAATGGAGCGAAACCAGCTTTTATGCTTGCCGTCCTTATCATAAATAATTACTTCATCTAAGTAAGGGTTCCCATCCACGATATCCTTGACGGCGGGGCAAACCATCATTGCTATATACGCATGCGGGTATTCATCCCTTAAGGCTTTAATTACAGGGGTAGACAAAAGAACGTCCCCTATTCTATCCGTGCGCACAATTAGTATGCGCTTATAATCGTGCCGTTGGTTGTCAGCTGCTAGTCGTTGACCCGGCAATAATATATTTCTTACCTCTCTTAATACATCTTGCGGTTTTATAAACTTAAGGCAATCTAAGCTTTTAAACCTGCATTGCGCTTTTTCGCAAGGCCGGCAGAAGATATCTTTCTTTACAACGGAGTAGGTTTTTGACCACGGCCCGTACTTCTGTTCATTGGTAGGCCCGAATAACGCCAAAACCTGCGCATCAACGTAACTGGCTAAATGTAGAACTGCGCTGTCGTTGGTAATTACAAGCTTTGCCCTTTTTAATAAACATGCCAATTGTCCAAGTGTAGTTTTGGCGCTTAAGTCCAATACCTGATACCGCAAGTTGCCAGATATATATTTGGCTACCGGCGAATCATCTTTATCTCCAACTAAAATTATCTTTGCCCCGAATTCTTCGATAATTGCCTCGATTAATACTGAGAATTTCTCTTCCGGCCATCTTTTTATGTGGCTTCTTGCGCCCGGTGCAATAATTATTATCTTATCTTCCTGGCTAATGTTATTTTCCCTTAATACCTGATTAATATAATCTTGGTCCTTCTGATTAATATAAAAAGAGTTTCGCTGAATATTGTTTTGTAATGGCATTGTAAACTCTTTATGCTTAGAGATAAGCCTCTTAACTTTATAAAGATGAAGCTCGTGCATATGTTTTATATCACCGGGGGCGGCTAAAAAAGGCGAGGTTCTATATCTGGCTGTTAAAAATACCCCTAAAAGAGTATTGCGTAAATCCACCACCAGGTCAAACTTTTCTTTTCTTAGTCGATGGAATAACCTGATTTTTTCCTTTAATTTCGCACGCTTATCATAAATAATGACCCTGTTTATATCAGGATTATTTTCAAATATTTCTCTTGGCCGTTCTGCCAGGAGGCAGGTGATTTTAGCATCCTTAAAAGCAGCCCTTAAAAAATCAAGGGCAGGTAAAGTTAAAATTACATCTCCGATATTGCTGAGGGTGATAAAAAGTATCTTCATTTATTTGAATTCTGTTTTCTTATTTCTCTTAAAATATCATCAGGCGTTATTGCCTTCATGCAGCGGTTATCTTTACAGTGCACCTGATAACAGGGTATTTTACAACCTACATCTTTTTGCAAAATACTCACGTCTTTAAAAGGGTAAGGCGCGGTAATCGCAGGCGAGGTGGGCCCGAAGATGGCAATGATTTTCTTTGTGCCGACAGCATTGGCGATATGCATTGGCCCAGTGTCCGCAGTAATAAATAAATCTACCCTTTTGCATAATGCGCCCAATTGCTTCAAGTTTAATTGCCCGCAGGCAAGGAGCGGCTTTCTTTTCATGTTATTCTTAATTTCCTCGGCCAAACTCATATCTGAAAGGCTGCCGGTGATTATTACCCGGGCATTAAATTCCTCAATTAATCTATCGGCAAGCTGTGCCCAATATTCTCTTGGCCAGCGTTTGGGCAGCCAGTTGCCTCCCGGGTTTATGGCCACTATAAAATCTTCTTTGATATTGTTTTCTTTCAAAAAATTATTTGCAAAGGAGATATCTTCTTCGTTAAAGTGAAATTCCAGGTACCTGTCCTCAACCTTTAACCCCGCCTTTTCGATAAGATTAAGGTAATAGTCTATGCGATGCAGAGAATCCTTTTTCGGCGGGTTAATCTTTTTGGTCAAAAGGAAGCCGCGCTTTTTTGTATAATAACCTAAACGCTTAGGGATTCCTGCAAGGCGGCAAATGAGCGCGCGGCTAAATGATCGGTGCAATAAAAATACGGCATCAAAATTCTTCGCCTTAAGGAGTTTGACAAAATTTAATTGCGCCAGAATGTTTCTGTGCCTATCTTTCTCGTCAAAGATGATAATTTCGTCTAAATGCGGGTTGCCCTTTAAAATTTGATAGCAGCGCGCCGGTATGATACAGGCAATAAAACTATCGGGGAAATTACGGCGTATATTCCTGATGGCAGCCGTAGAAAACAGTACGTCTCCCAGCCAGTTAACATTAAAGATGAGTATCCGCTTATTCTTCTGCATGCCTGCCTCCTAATGCGCCTTATGTCTTCTGTGCGATTTCTTGAATTCTTTCATAAAGGTGTAAAACCCGGAGGTTTCTACGGCAAAAATAAACATGTTGGAAGCATTTTCAGAAATCCTCAGTCTTTTTAACGCGAATATATCATCATCGGGGTATTCCGGGCCGGGGTTGGTAGCCACAGCCAGCGCATATCCGGCATCGATTACCAGCTGTCTTATTTTAGCATCAAACATGCCTTCAGGATAGCTGAATGCATTTATATCTGCGGCTAATTTTTCCTGCAGCAGGCGTTTTGATTCAAATATCTCCCGTTTTAATTCTCCTTCAGATTTAATCTTGATTAGAGGGTCCGGGCCCAGGCCGTGGCTTGCGACATTAACAACTCCGGAGTCCTGCATAACCTTAATTTCATCCCAGTTCAATCTATCGGCCTGCGGCCTGCCTACTTCATTAACGATAATAAATAGGGTGGCGCAAAGATTGTATTTTTTTAATACCGGGAATGCGTAAGCGTAATTATCCCTGTAGCCATCATCAAAGGTAATGGCGATTGTCTTAGGGGGAATCTTTTTCTTCTCCTTAATCAACCTGCTTAATACCTCTAATGACACGACATTATAATGATTATTTTTTAAAAACCGCATTTGGCGGTCAAACGTTTCCGGAGTCACTGCAAGCCTGTTCTTGGGGTTAGCATCCGGGCTTACAGAATGATACATAATTATAGGCACAACGTAATTCTGTTTAAAGTAACCTGCTATGAACAAAAATGCAATTATTGGTATGCTAAGGAGTATAACTAATCTTTTGCGTTTAAACATTCTAGGTATGCCTTTTCTGTTTCCAGGACCATTTTCTCCTCAGGAAAATTCTTAGCAATGTAAGCCCTGGCATTATTGCCTAAAAATTCCCTTTTCTTTGCGTCATTTAACAAATCTATAATCGCCTTGGATAGCTGTTCGATATTGCCGGGTTCTGTCAATAAGCCGCTGTAGCCGTCTTGAATCAAGCTTTTTATTCCGCCTACATTTGAGCCGACGACTGCTAAACCGCCAGCCATTGCCTCCATTAATGCCAATCCTAAACCTTCCTTTAAAGACGGCATCACAAATATGTCTATTGAAGACAAGACGGATGCAGTATCGTAAACTTCCGTCCTGAAAAACACGCTGCCTTTGATTCCTAAATTCCGGCTCAATTTTAACAATTCATCTTTCATCCTGCCATCGCCTACAATTAATAATTTGGCTTGCGGATACTTATCTATGACCATCTGCATAGCTCTTATGAGGTAGGCATGGCCTTTTACATCGGATAATCTCGCTATGATACCTACTACAAAATCATTTGCACCCAGGCCAAAAATTTTCCTGTTTACAGCTCTCCTTACCGTAAGTACGTCTTTCTGGAGCGCAAACCTTTGGATATCTATCCCATTGTGTATAACCGCGATATTTTCCGGGCGAACTTTAAAGTCAAGGCATAAATGTTCCTTTACCGGTTCGCTTATGGCAATTGTCTTTGCTCCCCAGCAGGGGAAAATTCTCCTGAAGAATCTTTTTTTAAAAAATCCGTGGCATGTAGAAACATGCGGCGTGCCTGTAAAAACGCTTAATAAGCTGCCTAGCACCTGCGTGGTACGGCTATTAGAATGCAATATATCTATATTATTTTTCTTTATGACGGGCAATAGTTTAAACATGCTCAATATTATTTTAGGGCCGACCTCCTGTTTGGTATCTATTGGGATATGGATATAAAACGCCCCTTCTTTGATAAATTCAGAGAGGAGCCCTGTGCCGCTGGAAGCCACATAAACCCTGTGGCCTCTATGTATAAGGCCCCTGCTCAAGGTTAAACTGTAGCTGGTAATGCCTCCGATGTTTAGGTGATTGACAAGATAAAGAATATTCATGGTAAATATTATTTTAGCAGCTTAACCGCAGCCTCCAGGACCTCTTCCGGCGTAATTAGCTCCATACATTGTTTAGTCTTGCATTTTGATTTATAACAGGGGCTGCAAGGCAAATCTTTTTTAATCAATACATAATTTTTTGCAGGCGGAAGATGACGCAAGGGGTCTGTCGGGCCGAAAAGGGCGACAAAAGGAGTATCCATTGCCGCGGCGATGTGCAAGGTAGAAGAATCGGTAGAGATATATACCGCACACCTTTTAATCAGGCATGCCAGCTGATTAACCGAGGTCTTCCCGCAGGCATTAATCAGTTTTACATTCTTTACTCTAGCGGCCAGGGTATTCGCCAGGTCAATATCCTTTTCCGTACCGGTGATTACCACCCTTATATCCCTTGAGCCTAGTTCATCACAGAATTTTATTATGTGGCTGGCGTGCCAATTCTTTGTCAGCCATCTTTTACTTGCGGATATATTTATACCTATGAGCTTCTGATTTGCGCTTAACCATTCTGCATTTAATAATTCCCCGATATAACGTTCGTCCGCTTCTGATGGCCACAACTCTAAATGACGGTCCTCCAAATCAATCCCCAGCATCTCTAGGAGCCTAAACTGGTGCGTTACGGGGTCAATTGCAGGTTTTTCGTCTTTAATGCGGTGATTAAGCAGGAACGCAAACCTTCCATTGTCGTATCCGTAACGCGTAAGACAAAGGCTAAAGGCAGATAATAAATGGCTTTTGCGGTTATTTTGCAAATCTACAATGATATCAAAATTTTTCTTTCTTAAAATAGCTGACCACTTAATAATGCCTCTTAACCCGCTGTCTTTATTTTTAAAATCTACGACTAACAATTCATCTATATAGGGGCACCTTAAAACAGCATCTTTTGATTCCTCTCCTACAAGCAGGGTAATCTTAAAATTATGCTGAAATTTTTTTCTGATTGCCCTTAATGCCGGGGTAGACAAAATAATATCTCCCAGGGAACTAAATTTGATAATCAGAATTTCTTTAAGGCTTACGGCATCTTTATAAACATCAAGCGTATTTTTCACCATTAATTCTACATTGTATTTCTCCTGCACTCTTTTGTAGGCATTCTCTGCCAAGCTAAGTGCAAGTGCAGGGTCCTTAAATATCTTAATTACGGCCTCGGCCATGCTCTCCGCGTCAGCCGGCGGGACAAGTAATCCTGTCTTACCGTTTTCAATAATATCAATCACGCCCCCGACCTGCGTAGCTACCACAGGGACACCGCTTGCCTGCGCCTCTATAATCACGCGGCCGAATGCCTCATGGGTAACAGTAGCCAAAACTAAAATATCTAAGTGCGATAATATCCCCGGGATGTCGCGCTGTGTACCTAAGAATTCAGTACAATGCCATAGCCCCAGACGCTTGACTAAAACCTGCACCTGTTCTTTGTATGCCTCCTTAGAAGATGATGCATCTCCGACAATCCAGATTTTAAAATGCGGGAAAACTCTTGCCACCCGCCCCATGGCCTTAATAAAATACAGGTGCCCTTTTAGCGGAGTGATTCTTGCGATAAAACCGATATGAAACTCTTTGCCCCTTCTCGCTAT
>JAQUAH010000158.1 GCA_028687345.1 Candidatus Omnitrophota bacterium
CGTCAATGTTGCCGGCGGGATTAAGGTAGAGGACCCGACAGCAGATTTAGCAGTTGCATTGGCAATAGCTTCGGCCTTTCGCGAAGAACCGGTTGTTCCGGAAACAGTAGTTTTAGGAGAAATAGGCTTGGCCGGTGAAATAAGGAGCATATCGCAGGCGGTATTGCGAATTAACGAGGCACAAAAACTGGGATTTAAGGCATGTTTGCTGCCGAAAAATAATTATAAGAATTTAAATTACGAGAAAAATGACATTGAATTAATTCCTGTTTCTACGTTAAAAGAGGCCCTGGATATCGCATTAAGGAGGTAATTATATGAATTTATTATTGGCGCGGATTTTATTTGTAGTTGGCAGCATGATTATCGGCTTTCAGACATTAGCCCCAAAAGGTGCATCCGGTTTTGGCATTTTATTCGGTATTTTAGCCGCACTGATAATGATATTTTTGGAGATAGGTTTACGCAAGGTATCGGTAAGCGGGTTATCCAGCGCCGTATTCGGGCTCATTTTAGGTTTGATTATGGCAAAATTAGTCGGGGATGCCTTTAGCCTTGCGCAGCTTGAAGCAGATACCTTAAGCACTATAAGGGTTACCCTGACGCTTATCTTTTGTTATCTGGGCATGGTCATGGCTTTGCGCGGCAAGGATGAATTTAATATTATTATTCCCTATGTGAGATTACGCAGGCAGGATCAGCCGGAAGATATAAACCTGCTGGATACCAGCGTAATTATCGACGGAAGGATAGTGGACATTTGCAAAACAAAATTCTTAGGCGGTAAGATAATTATCCCGCGCTTTGTGCTGAAAGAATTACAACAGATTGCAGATTCAACCGATGCGATAAAGCGGCAGAGAGGCAGGAGGGGCCTTGAGATGCTGCACACAGTCCAGAAGGAACCAGGAGTGGATATATCGATTCATGAAGAAGACTTCCCAGAGATTGCCGAGGTAGACGCAAAACTTGTGAAATTAGCTAAATTATTGAATGCTAAAATATTGACCGTGGACTTTAATCTTAACCGCGTAGCAGCTATCCAAGGGATAAAGGTGCTGAATATTAACGAACTGGCAAATGCCATAAAACCGGTGGTTTTTCCGGGCGAAGAGATGAAGATAAAATTAATTAAGGAAGGCAAGGAGCATAATCAGGCAGTAGGATATTTAGACGACGGGACAATGGTTGTGGTTGAAGATGCCCGCCGCTTCATCGGCCAGGAAGTGAAGGTTGCGGTTACCTCGGTTTTGCAGACTCAGGCAGGCAGGATGATTTTCACTAAACTAGAGAAATAAGTGATGTATGTCAGCGCGATAGTCCTTGCTGCAGGCAGAGGCGAAAGGTTTAATTCCAGGATATCGAAGACTTTAATCAAGATTAATTCAAAACCGCTCATCGTTTATTCTCTCATCACGCTTAGCCGGCATCCTTATATAAGAGATATTATTGTAGTTGTTAATACTGCCAACAAAAAGGGCATTGCTATGGCGATTAAGGATTACGCGATAAAGAAGATTAAGGCAATAGTCCCGGGAGGCAGAGAGCGCCAGGATTCAGTGCGGCTGGCGCTTTCGGCAATTGACAACCGCACGGATTTGGTCCTGATACACGACGCGGTAAGGCCGTTTATTGATAAGGCCGTGGTTTCTTCTACAATTGAACAAGCCCGCAAAAGCAGCGCGGCAATCACGGGCGTGCCTGTCAAAGCAACTATAAAAGAACTTAAAACTGATTATACCGTAGCAAGAACATTGGATAGAAATAAATTATGGGAGATTCAGACACCGCAGGTTTTTAAAAAAGGCCTGATCTTAGAGGCATATAAAAAATACGGCAAGTTTGCCGCAACCGATGATTCTATGCTGGCAGAAAAGTTGGGCGTTAAAGTCAGGGTAATTAAAGGCTCCTACTTCAATATTAAGATTACAACACCGGAAGACCTCATAATCGCGCAGGCGATACAAAAAAGCTTGAGAGATTAACCAATGACACATAAGATTGGTATCGGTTATGATATCCACCGTTTAATCGAAGGCCGCAACTTGTTTATCGGGGGAATTGAAATTCCCTATATAAAAGGGTTGTTAGGGCATTCCGACGGCGACGTGCTGATACACGCCATATGCGATGCATTGTTAGGCGCTGCAGCAGAAGCGGATATCGGAGAGCTTTTTCCTGACACAGACCCTAAATACCAGGGAATCTGCGGTATGGAACTATTGAAAGAAGTTTCTGATTTGATACAGAAAAAAGGTTTTCGGATTGTTAATATTGACACGGTAATAGTTGCCGAAGAACCCAAACTTATCCCGTTTAAAAGGCAGATACGGGAAAATATTGCCCGTATTTTAAAGATGGAATATACTTGCGTGAATATAAAAGCCAAGACTAATGAAAGATTGGATGAAATCGGTAAAAAAGAAGCTATTGCCAGCTTTGCTGTGGCGATGCTAAGCAAGGGGGAATAAAGATGAACTGTATATTGCAGATATTACTTATTCTCGTTGCCCTGGTTTTTATAAAAATTTTACTTATTGCAACATTCTTTTACGAGGAGATTAAGACTGCGCAAAGGAAAGACCCGGCAGCCAAGAGCTTTTTAGAGATACTCTTGCTTTATCAGGGTTTGCACGCTTTGATAAATCATCGTATCGCGCATTTTCTCTATAAAGCGCACCTGTTTTTCCTGGCGCGTTTATTATCGCAGGTTGCGAGATTTATGACTGGAATCGAAATACACCCGGGAGCTAAAATCGGTAAAGGGTTTTTTATCGACCA
>JAQUAH010000159.1 GCA_028687345.1 Candidatus Omnitrophota bacterium
GTATTTAGTTCCTAATCTAGCCCCTTAATAATTTACCCATATTTTACCTTCGTTTGAAGCGCATTTAACACCTCTATTTTATACTTTAGTCAAAGATAAATAGGAGGTACCGCATGAAAAAAATATTCCTGCAAATACTAAATTCCATAAGAAGTTTTTTTAACAAAATGAGTGATCAAGAAGCAAAAAGAATCGTTGAATTTTATAACGATATTTTTGGAACAAGATCGAATGGAAGGAGGTGATATGTTGATAGATTTTGGTTTGTTGTATCTATTCAGATTATTAGTTGAATCAAAGGACAATCGTGATCCTAAAAGGAGGGAAGATGAAGAAGACGATTTTTGTAATTACCGGATTAACTTTGTTTTTGGCAGCGAAAGTTTATGCTTACGATGACGGGGATTTTCAAGTATGGCATACAGAAAATCAGGAAGTTAAAGTTAACAAAAAATCAAAAATAACCTTTGAAGAAGAATTTCGGTGGGGTGATGATGCCAGTGAATTCTATTACCATCATTATGATGCCGGCCTTGTCCATAGTTTAAACAAACACCTGGATCTTGGAATAAACTATAGGCAGGTCTATGAAAAGAAGAGCGGAGAATTTAAAGTGGAAAATCGTCCACACGTGAACGCTATTTTAAAGTATGATCTTTATGGATTTAAGCTTGATGACCGTAACCGCCTGGAGTATCGGCATTTTGACTATCAGGCTGATTCATGGCGTTATCGGAATAAATTTTCTGTCAAATTTCCCTGGAAGTTTACTGGGCTTGAAATCCAGCCATATTTAGCCGATGAGATATTCTTGGATTTTCAAAACAAAGCATTTAGCCGAAATAGGTTTTATTCCGGCATTACTATGAGTTTTACCAAGAATCTAAAAGGAGAAATTTATTATCTACTGCAAAGCTCAAGGAGCAAAGATATTTGGACACATGCTAATGTATTAGGTACGAAACTAAAATTAGTCTTTTAATCCAGAAAGGATAGGCCTTCCTAAACCCTTAAAGGAAGGGCTTGAGATTTTACATAGATTTTACATTGGTTTCACATAGATATAATATAGGTAAAATATACTATAAATCAAAAGGAGGAAGTTATGTTTAAGAGATGGTTATTTGTTCTGATGGCGGTTACATTCGTGACTTCAGTATTCGCAGCAAAAGATAAGAATGCGATACAGGTTAAAGGATCAGATACTATGGTTAACTTAGGCCAGGCATGGGCAGAAAAATATATGGAGAAAAGCCAAGGTGATTTCGTGGCGGTTACAGGTGGAGGTTCCGGCACTGGTTTTTCCAGCCTCATAAGCGGCACATGCGATATCGCTATGGCTTCCAGGAGCATTAAAGATAAGGAAATTGCGTTGGCAAAAGCTAAAGGCATAAGCCCAAACGAGATAAAAGTTGCATTAGACGGCCTTGCAGTGGTAGTAAACCCGGGCAATCCCATTGGCAAACTTACCTTATCTCAACTCGCAGATATTTTTACCGGCAGAATTACTAATTGGAAGGAAATTGGAGGCAAGGATGAGAAAATCGTTCTGCTTTCACGCGAAGTCAATTCCGGGACTCATGTCTATTTTAAGGAGCACGTATTAAGGAAGAACGATTCTAACAGTAAAGAAGAATTTGCTTCAGGCGCATTGATGCTTTCTTCTTCTCAGGCGATAGCTGATGAAGTGGCTGGCAACCCCGCGGCTATTGGATATTATGGGATGGGCTACATTTCAAAGAAGCAAAAAGCATTAGCTATAGCCAAAGATGAAAAGTCGGAATACGAGGTACCCACAATAGAGAATGTTATAAATGGTAAGTATCCTATTTCGAGGCCGTTATTTCTTTATACTAATGGCGAACCGGCAGGCTTGGTAAAGAAATTCGTAGATTTTACACTTTCTAAAGAAGGCCAGGATATCGTAGTCGTGACTGATTTCGTACCAGTTAATAAATAAAATATTCCCCCTACGCTAACGCTTCGGGGGATTTCGCTGGATAAAAACATATGGTGCTCGATGCGTAAGTTTAAAGAGCTTATTATTGAAAAACTCATACTCATTTGTGGGTTAGCCTCAATATTCTTTGTAGTGTTAATTTTTCTTTTCTTGCTTAAGGAAGGGCTTGCGGTATTTAAGATTGTAAACCCTTTTAGCTTTCTCTTCGGGAAGAGCTGGTATCCGATCTCTGAGCCGCCCCAATTGGGAATACTACCCTTAATTCTTGGCTCTTTACTAGTCACGCTGGGAGCAGCAATCATTTCCATTCCGATAGGCGTAGGTTGCGCAGTTTATATCGCTGAAATAGCCCCATTAAGGATTAAAGAGACTCTTAAGGCAGGGATTGAATTATTGGCAGCTATTCCAAGTGTCGTGCTAGGTTTTATCGGCATGGTAACTCTCGTACCACTAGTAAAGACAGCTTTTCATTTACCAACAGGCCTGACTGCTTTATCAGGATCAATAATGCTTGCTTTTATGGCTATGCCGACAATAGTCTCAATTGCTGAAGATGCATTATATTCCGTCCCAAAGACATATAACGAAGGAGCCCTTGCGTTAGGAGCAACGCACCGGCAGACAATATGGCGAGTGATGCTTCCGGCAGCATCAAGCGGAATACTTGCGGCAGTTATGCTTGGAATAGGCAGGGTAATAGGTGAAACAATGGCAGTAATGATGATTACCGGAAACGCTGCGGTTATGCCAAATAGCATTTTAGCGCCGGTTAGAACTCTGACTGCGACTATTGCCGCTGAAATGGGTGA
>JAQUAH010000052.1 GCA_028687345.1 Candidatus Omnitrophota bacterium
CAAAAATGACTCTGGTTTTCAAAGTCAAAACAGGCTTTAAGTTTATTTTTAAATTTTGCTTGGGGTATAAACCGTAGATTACCAGGCCCGGCCTTACCATATTAAAATGGCTGTTCTTATAATCAACAACCGCCATGCTATTTGCGCTATGGACAAGCGGTATATTTATGCCTTCTCTGTTTAATTTAGAAACTAACTTATTAAAGAGGCCAATTTGATATAAGGTAAAATCTTTATTCATATCGGCAAAAGGAAAATGAGTAAATATTCCTTCTAAATTTAGGAATTTTAATTTATGAATGTGCCTTACCAGCTTCAAGGTATCCTGCGGTAATACGCCAATCCTACCCATTCCGGTATCCACTTTAATATGCAGATTAACCTTCTTGCCTAAGCTGCGGGCTTTCTTATTTAAGGCATCGGCTAAATCTTCATCGCAGACAGTGGGGATAAGCCTATATGCGAATAATGGCGCGATGTCTTTTTTTAACACCAGGCCCAGAATTAAAATCGGCAGGCCAATGCCCTTTTTTCTTAAATTTATCCCTTCGTCTATAGAAGCAACGCCCAGAAAATCTACGCCGCAAGAAACTAGTTTCCTGCTTACCGGTATCAGGCCGTGGCCGTAAGCATCTGCCTTAACCGTAGTCATAATCTTAGTTTGAGGGCTCAGCCTTTTTTTTATCTGCCCAAAGTTGTGCTTAAGATTGCCTAAATCAATTTCTGCCCAGGTAGGCCTGTAGAAACGCATATAACCCCTATCTTTTAATCTGGCATTCTTTGGGATAAAGATAAACCGGCTTAATCGAAAATGCACTGCTCCATCTTTTTCCCTTTATTCTTTCTAAAGCCAATTCAATAATATTGTGTGCTTTCGGATACCAATAATCCCTGTCCAGAAAAACAGGCTCTTTTAAATTGCGCATGAGTTTTTCTTTGTATAATTCCAGCGCATCTGCGAAGATTATGCTCCGGGCAGGGGCGATCGCGATAAATTCTTCTTCATTCAAAAGCATATAAGGCTTCGTCCTTTTGAGCCGGCCATTTTTCTTCTTAAAAATACTGGTATAAATAAGGTTTCTTTTGGCGTCAACTACAGGGATAATCGGTTTATCGGTATCTTTTACATTTCCGGCCAGGATATCCAGGCTGCATATGCCTACCACGGGCTTGTTTACTATCCAGCTCATTGCCTTTATTGTGGCAACACCAACCCGTATGCCGGTAAAAGAACCGGGGCCTAAACCGCAGGCAAAATAATCAATATCATTCACTCGCCAGCCTAATGTATCCAATACCCGCTTAATGCTGACAGTAAGTAAAGAAGAGAGTTTTCTGCCTGTTTCTAAATTATATTCGTAAATCTTTGAGCCATCAAGTAGCCCCAAACACATAAACCTGGTGCTGGTATCAAGAGCTAATATTTTCACCCCGCACCTTCTTCTTTATCCCGCACTTTAAATAAGGTGCGGGGTTCATTTATTTTGCCTAATAGCTGTTTATAATGCGCGCCTACACCGGTAAAAGAAATCCGTCTTTGTGAATCTGCCTTGAAAGATAAATTTATCTTCAAGAATTCTTTGGGTAAAGAGTTTTTTAAGCGGTCAGCCCATTCAATCACGGTTATGCCATCGCCATAAATGTATTCTTCCAGGCCTAAGGCAAGGATATCTTTTGTTTTTTTAAGCCTATAAAGGTCAAAATGGTACAAAGGGAGCCTTCCCTGTATGTAGAGGCGCATCAGCACAAAAGAAGGGCTGACAATGTTGTTTTTTTCAATGCCTAATCCTTTTGCTATCCCCTTAACAAGCACGGTCTTGCCTGAGCCCAATTCTCCGAATAAACAAATAATATCGCCTTTTCGCAGGCGCTTAGAAATTCGTCTGCCAATTTCAAGAGTATCTCTTGCTGATTTCGAAATTATTTCCATAGGGACGGTTCTTGCTCTCTTCGGGGGACGGTTCTCAAACCGAAGCAAAGAGTGTCCCCAGGGACACTCTCGAGATTGCCTTAAGGGACACTCTTACGAACGAATTGAGAACCGTCCCTAAAAATGGGTGAAGCCTCTTGGTTTTAAATTCCTCTCTCTTCCGTTTTTGTCAATTAACCTAATGCCGTATTTCTTAGCTGTAATTTGTCCGATGCACCTGAATCTTGAGTCTTTTTTGTTCAAAAGCTTTCTGGCGTCGGAACGCGATAAGGTAAAAAGCAGTTCAAAATCCTCTCCCATAAAAAGGGCCTCGGATAAATTTTTAGCATCTTTGCTTAAGGGAATTAAGTCTTCGTAGATTACCGCTGCCGCATTACTTGCCTTTAATATATGACCTAAATCAGCCGCCAGGCCGTCAGAAATATCAATCATTGAATTTACCTTGAAATTATTTACCAAAAACTTTGCTTCTTTGAGGCGGGGCGCAAAAGACAGGTGCTTGCCGCGTATGGAGCCGCCAAGCGAACCGGTTACAAATATGAAATCTCCTGTTTTTGCACCGTTTCTTAAAACAAGGCCCTTCTTTTTTACCATTCCCAGCATACTGACATCAATTACTAACTTGTCCGCCCGGCTTAAATCTCCTCCTAAAATATTTATCCGGTATTTTCCAGCCTCGCTGAATATCCCCCGGGTAATCCTGTCCAATAATCTTAATGGTAAGCTTTTTGGCAAGCCTAATGATATCAAACAATGAGTAGGCTCTCCTGCGCAGGCAGCAATGTCGCTTATAGATACCGCTAAAGCCTTCCTGCCGATTAACTCAGGTTTATCCCTGAGCGTGAAGTCAACGCCTTCTACGAGCATATCGCAGGTAAAGAGCTGGTATTTATCTTTGCTGAATTTTATCACTGCGCAATCATCACCGCTGCCTACCACAACTGAAGAATCAGTTTTGATAGATTTCCTAAACCTTTCAATTAAGCCAAACTCTCCGATTTTACTGATGAGCATTTTTAAAAGCTTTCTTGATGTTTATTTTATACGCAGGCTTGATAATCCCTGCATCCGTAATAATTGCGGTGATTAACTGCTGCGGCGTAACGTCAAAGGCAGGATTAAAAACCTTTACACCTTTTGGCGCCACAGGCTGTTTAAAGAATAAACCCGTTACCTCGTAAGCAGGACGTTCTTCATTAGGTATTTCTTTACCACTTTTAATACTTAAATCAAAGGTCGAAAGAGGAGCAGCTATATAAAAAGGTATCCTGTGAATATGGCTTAAGACCGCAAGGCTATATGTTCCGATTTTATTGGCCGTATCCCCGTTAGCGGCAATTCTGTCAGCCCCTGCAATTACTTTTTTCACCCTGCCTTGTTTCATTAATGCAGCTGCCATATTATCGCAAATTAAAGTTACGTCGATCCCCTTTCTTTTTAATTCCCACGCAGTCAGGCGAGCGCCCTGCAGCAGGGGCCTGGTTTCACAGGCAAATACCTTAATCCTCTTGCCCTCTTCACATGCACGATAAATCACGCCCAGCGCCGTTCCGTAATCAATTGTGGCTAAAATCCCTGCATTGCAAATCGTTAACACTGCATCTCTATCTTCAAATAATTTTGCGCCGTGCAAACCAATTTTACGGCAGGCAATCTTGTCTTCTGCGATTATCTTCCTGGCTTCTTTAAAAAGCTCGTTCTTAATAAAGTCGGGTGACTTATCCTTATTCTTTAAGACAACGCCTGACATCCTCTCTAGCCCCCAGAAGAGATTGATTGCCGTAGGCCGAGATGTTGCCAGATATTTAACAATCCGCTCGATTTCTCTCTTAAGCTCAGCATGGCTTTTAGCCTTTGAGTCTTTAATTCCCAGATACACTCCCAATCCTGCTGCTGCACCCAGGGCCGGCGCACCGCGCACTTTAAGCTCCCTTATTGCCTGCCAGAGCCCCTTTAAATCCCTGATGTATAAATACTCTAATTTCAAAGGGAGCTTTGTCTGGTCAATGATTTTAATCTGGTCATTCTTCCATTCTATGGTTTGAAGAGCCATAATTACTCCCGGTGATGAGTAGCTAACTTTTTTTCTATTTCTTTAATCTTTATGACTATCTCTTTTCTAATCTCACCACAGCAGCCCAGGTTTAACAACTCCAACACTTTCTTATAGGATTCTAAGGCGCCTTGATAATCGCCAAGGTTAAATAAGGCATCTGCGAGATTATCATAGGTAACAGGCCTGCCTGGCTCAAGCTGAAGGGCTTTCTTAAAACAGGCTATTGCATCCTTGTGCCTGCCGATATTATTCAACAGCCAGCCTTTATTATGGTAAATATTAGCGTAATCCGGTTCTGCCAGGATACCTTTATCAAAATAATCAAACGCCTCATCAATTATGCCTAACTCTACCATACACAGCGCCCTGTCATTATATGAGCCGCCGTCTTTAGGATTATATTTTATTGCGGCATCAAAATGCTCAATAGCGCTGGCATAATTTTCTTTGAGCATTTCAATCTGGCCTTGAAAATATTCTAGTTCACCAGGCAAATTCCTCGCCTTAGCTTCCTTTAAACCCTCATTGGCAATTTTTACCGCTGCTTCTTTGGAGCCGTAAGTAATTGCCTCGTCCAATTTAATCCTTAATTCGGTTAAGTCGCTGCTTTGGCTCATAAGCCGATCATCTTTGCAAAGAGGCTCTTTTTTACTTTAATCGCCGATGCGGGGCAGGCTTCCTGGCAACAGAAACAGGAGATGCATTTAGAATAATCAAAGGCGATTTTCTTTCTTTTTATGCTCACAGCTTTTTGAGGGCAGGCCTGTACACAGGCAGCGCAGGTAATACAATTATCCCGCTCAACGCAAGGATAATACTTAATCATTTGTTTGGCTATTTGAACAATCGGCTTGGGAATTTTTGTCCTTAATATAGATGTCGCAGGCAGAAGGAACGGCTCTGCCCCTAGCTCATGCAGCTTTTCTCCGAAGATAGAAATAGAATCAATATCTGCCTTGCCTAATCCTCTAGAGGCTGCTTCCTTGGTAGTCATAACGTCAAATGGCTTTATGCCCATAATTAATGCCAAAACAGCATCTAATGCAACGCAGTCACTACCCGCCAGCACTAAATTCTGTTTGCGCAATTTTCCGCTGGTTGCCGGGCCATCCCCTTCCATCGCCAGGATGCCATCTATAATAGTCAAATTAGGTTTTACCTCCTGATAAATATCTACCAAAACCTTAGCAAAATCCTTATGCTCAAAATAATTTTTATGCAGTTCTGTTTTGTACGTCCCGGAGACCAGTCCAAAAAGGTTCTTTATCGCTCCCGTCAATGTAGTAAGGTCATGGGTTTTAAACTTAGGGACATTCACCAGGTATTCGCACTCATCCAGCAACGTAGACAAAGGAAATTTACCCCTCCAGCGCCTTTTATCAAGCTCCACCAGAGTAACGCCTTCCTCCTGGGAAATCCTCTTCATTCCCGTTAAATCATATACCCTGTCTATATTCTGTATTTGTTTACCCCAGACATTGGGGCCGTCACCGATAACTATCCTGCAATCAATTTCTTTGAGCAATTTAACCACTGCGCGCACAATTTCAGGATGAGTGGTAACGCCGAATTCAGGCTGAATTGCCATCAAAAGATTCGGCTTAACCAAAACTTTAGCTTTTGGCTTGATATAACTGGATATACCGCCGATTAAATCTATTGATTTTCTTACGGCCTCCTGCACTAAAGAAGGCTCATAGTCCAAACATCTTATAATCGAGATTTTGCTCTTCATTTGAGGTTAAAAAATAACTTGGCATTTGCTGTTGTAGCCCTTGCAACTTCTTCCATACTGACTTCTTTAATCTTCGCAACTTCTTCGGCAAGTAATTTTATGAATGCCGGCTCATTTCTTGCTCCCCGCAACCCCTCTGGCGCAAGGTATGGCGCATCGGTCTCTAATAAAAGTTTTTCTAACGGCGTCTCTTTGACAATGGCCCTTAGATTATTGGCATTCTTATAAGTGATATTGCAGGTAAAGGAAACAAAAAATCCCAAATCGAGGAATGCCTTTAGAAAGTCAACGTCTCCTGAAAAACAATGCACCACTCCTTTAAGGGGCATGGATTCTTTTATAATCTTTAAAGTGTCGTTTTGCGCCTGGCGGGAATGTATAACTACCGGCTTATCCAGTTCTTTGGCTAACTTAAGCATTGAGATAAATAACGGCTTCTGGTTTTCTAACTTAGAATAATTTTTAAAATAATCCAGGCCTATCTCTCCTATGGCAACCACCTTTTCTTTCTTTGCGAGCTGCCTTATGGAATTTTCGCTTTTCTCGTCAAAATTATCTGCCTCATGGGGATGGATGCCGACGCTGGCATAAATAAAATCGTATTCTTTGGATAATCCTAAGGAATCAATAGAGCCCTTGACGCTTGAGCCGATGTTGATGACATATTCGATGCCTTCGGCCCTGGCCCGTTCAATCACTTGGCTCCTATCCTGATTAAATTGCGGGAAATCCAAGTGGCAGTGTGTATCTATAAACATTGGTGTTGGGCGTTATGTATCAGGTGTTAGCTCTATACGGGGAAATAAGGGTGCGCCTTTTTTTATTTTATCCTGGCCTATCTGCTCTCTTATGGATTGGCTAGTTTTAGGCATAAATGGCTCGATATTCAGGCTAACTTCCCTGATGGCTTCAACCAGGAAACGGATGAATGCCTTGAGTTCATCTTCTTTTTTTTGTTTGGCTAAATTCCACGGCTTGGTTTCTTCGATATACTTATTGGCCAAATTAATACGCAGCCAGATTTTTTCTAGTGCTGAACTGAAATTAAAACTAGCCTCCACCTCTAAATCACTGCTGATATCAAGATTATCAGCCTTTTCCATATTTAATTCCGGAATATTACCGTCGTAATACTTCTCAATCATAGTAAGGGTCCTGTACAAAAGATTCCCCAAGTCATTTGCCAAGTCGCCATTGAACCTCTTGATAATCGCCTCTTCTGAGAAATTTCCGTCTAACCCGAAAGGCACATCGCGCAATAAGAAATAACGGTAAGTGTCTGTCCCATATTTGCCGGACATCTCTATAGGCGAAACTACATTCCCGCGAGACTTTGACATCTTTGTATCCTGGATAAGCCACCAGCCGTGGGCAAACACGGTATCAGGAAGCCTGATATTTAATGCATGCAAAATAATCGGCCAATAAACAGCATGCTGCCTTAATATGTCTTTGCCGATTAAATGGACAATATTCACATCCTTGCCCCACCATTCTGAAACATAATTATCTTTCTCATCAAAGTGTCCGACGGCGCTAAGATAGTTTATCAGTGCATCAAACCAGACATAGGTAACGTGATTTGGGCTAAAGGTAAGGGGTATCCCCCAACTAAGGCGTTCAGTAGGCCGCGAAATGCAGAGATCGTTCAATTGATTGTCTCTTAAGAAACTTAAAATTTCGGCTCTTCTGGTATCGGGCTTGATAAAATCTTTATTTTTATTAATATGATCAATCAGCCAAGCCTGGTACTTCGATAATTTTAAGAAATAATTTGTCTCGCTGATTTTTTCTACAGGTCTTTGGCAATCAGGGCAGAGCGGGTTTTTAATCTGTGTCTGGGTCCAGAATGTTTCACAGGGAGTGCAATACCAGCCTTCGTATTTATCAAGGTAGATGTCCCCGTTTTTATAAAGTATTTCTAAGGCCTTCTGCACAACTTTTATGTGCCTTTCCTCCGTAGTGCGGATAAAATCGTTGTATGATATATTTAATTTTTGCCAAAGCTCCCTGAATTGCACCACTACCTTATCTGCAAACTCCTGAGGGCTTAAGCCTTGCACTTGCGCCGCCTTCTGAATTTTTTGCCCGTGCTCATCTGTACCGGTTAAAAACCAGACATTATCTTTGCCTAATTTCTGGCGATGATAGCGCGCTAATGCATCAGCGGCAATAGTGGTATAAGAATGGCCTATATGCGGAGAGGCATTAACATAGTAAATAGGAGTGGTAATATAAAATTTATTTGCCATGTTCTTTTTCTTTATAGCTTACCTCTATCTTGCTTCCGTCTTCGAGTTCAACTATGGCAGCACGCTTAAACACATTTACGCTGATAACCTTGCCCTTTCCCTGTGCAACGTGTACGCGTTCCCCTTCTCGCGGAAGGCCTTTGGATAAAAGCTTGTAAGTCTCGTACTCAAAGGAAAGACAGCACATAAGCCTGCCGCATAATCCTGAAATTTTAGGGGGGTTTAGAGGCAATCCCTCTTCCTTGGCCATCTTTATAGTCACCGGCTCAAAATCTTTCAGGAACCTGGCGCAGCAAAGTTCCCTGCCGCAGGGGCCGAAACCTCCAAAAAGCTTTGCTTCGTCCCGCACGCCGATCTGCCTTAGTTCTATCCTTGCCTTAAAAATCTTTGCCAGGTCTTTTACTAAATTCCTGAAATCAACCCTGCCTCCGGCTGTAAAATAAAATACGATTTTGGTGCGGTCAAAAGAATACTCAGCCTGAACCAGCTTCATGTCCAGCTTGTGTTCCTCTATTTTCTTGGCGCAGGTAACAAAGGCCTCTTTTGCCTTCAGCCTGTTATCTTCTATTTGTTTTAAATCTGCCTCCCTTGCAACCCTGACTATCTTTCTTACCTGCTCTTTTGGGTTAGCAACTAACCCGCAGGCTTCATCGGGAGAAATAATCTTGCCGTAATCCAGGCCGCGGTCATGTTCGACAATTACGTAGTCTCCTTCTTTGATATCTAAATTGTTGGCATTATAAGAATAAACCTGCCCCGAATCCCGTATTCTAACTAAAATTAATCCTTCCATGAGTTACACCTCAAAGTATTAATGCTGAATAATAGATGAAAAATTATGCAATACCAATTTAACATTCATATTTTGCCCTAAGGACAAAATTGATTCTGAGATAGAGCTTAATATTTCATTCAGGTCCGAAAAAGAAAACTCACTCATTGACCTTAATAATTCATCCCTGCGGTCAAAATTGATGATTTCTGAATGCGGCAAGCCGACTTTGATTAAATAAATATCGCGGAACCACGTTGCCAGTATGTTGAAGTATCCGGACACTTCTTCTCTATTTTGTATAGAGAGATTTTCAAAGCCGCCCTTTCTCGAAAGAACAAAGCTATCAATAATCTTATTTTTCTCTCTCATTATATCGCGGTCTTTAAATTTTAAGGCAGTGCCGAATGAGCCTTCAGAGAAATAAGCTAAAAAATGCGCGAGGTTTTTTTCAACGCTATAATCTTCTTTCAGGATTATCTCTAACTCCGCTCTCTTAAGTGCGGCGAACTTTAAAATCTTACAGCGTGAAATTATAGTCTTAAAAAGCAATGCCTGCTTATCACTGATAAGAATAATCAGGCTGTTCTTTGGCGGCTCTTCCAATATTTTCAAAAGGGCATTTGAAGCCTCTGCAGTCAGGTTATGGGCATCATCAATAATAAACACCTTTACCTTTGCTTCATACGGCTTTAAATTAATCTCCTTCTGTAATTGGCGGATATATTCTATTTTTATTTCGCACGCTTCTTCCGCTTCAATGATATGCACATCAGGGTGCTGGTTGTTGTCTATTTTTTTGCAAGATATGCAGGCGTCGCAGGAATCTAAACCTGCTTCTAAACAATTTACTGTTTTGGCTAATGTCTTGGCAACTAATTTCTTGCCTATCCCCTGTGGGCCGGTAAAAAGATAGCCTCCTGCAAGGCAGGACTGCTCAATGTATTTCTTAAGTATATTTATCGGCCCTATCTGGCCTTTTATAGCACTAAAGGACATGTTTTTCTACAAGCTCCCTGATTTTAGCCTGCGTTTGACGCATATCTGCGTCTACTCTTACAATCTTTATTCTTTTTGGCTCTAAGCGCCCCAACTTAAAATATCCTTTGCGAACACGAAGATGGTATTGGTAAGACCTTTTTTCAATGCGGTCTTTAAATAAGACACGATGCCTTAAGCCCTTTTTAATCGGCAAATCTAAAAATATAGTTAAATCCGGCTTGATTCTCTCAGTGGCAAAACTGCCTAACCGCCTGATAAAATTAATATCTACACCTAACCCGAAACCCTGATAAGCAAGCGTTGAATCTAAAAACCTGTCGCAGATAACTATCCTGCCCTTAAACAAAGCAGGTTTGATTACATCATGAACTACCTGCGCCCTGGCTGCCATATAAAGAAGGGTTTCACAGAGAGGAGCGATATGGTTATCCGGGTCTAACAAAATTTTCCTGATTTTCTCGCTTATCCTTACCCCTCCTGGCTCGCGTAGATAAACAACATTATAACCTTTGCGCTTTAGGAATTGATAAAGTAACCTTGACTGCGTGCTTTTACCGCAGCCTTCCGAACCTTCAAAAGTAATAAATCTACCTTTCATAATTTACCTTTAATATAGAGTAATTTAAAAAAGTTAAGAATGAACCTGGCGGTTTTCGAGCGAATAGAGCTTTTAGCCAGAGGAGCTTGAGCATTTTCGGGAATCCCCGTGGAGCGAAGCGACAAAACGGGGACGGCGAAGCTGTTTGAGCAGCATTTGCTAGAGCAA
>JAQUAH010000160.1 GCA_028687345.1 Candidatus Omnitrophota bacterium
TATTTACCTCACTCATAGAGAATAATAAATTTCTTCTCATACAGCCATTCTTGATACCTTCCTTAATAAATCGTAACAATACCTTGCGATATAGAAGTGTCTGCACTGCCCGAAAGTCGTCATACTCTCCTCCGCAATATGCTTCGTGAAAAACCTCAGGACAATAAAGCCAATATTCATTCAATTCAGACCAGGGATTCTGGTATATCTTTACGCTTACGCTTCCAATTCTATGTGCGCCGTGCTCATTAACCTCAATATCAAGTTTTACGGTGTATTCCGCGGCAAAAGTCAATGAATCCAGTGCAATCTCAACGATATTTTTTCCGGCCAAAGGACCTCGCAGTTGCGGCCGCCCTTGACCTCTTATATCTCTTGCATATAAAATACCAAAGGCGTGCAGACGGTTTCTTGCCTCCATAGGGCTCCAATATTTACTCAACACCGTATACCAACCTCTTACCAGGTCAGGCTTAAAGCTCCCCAGGCCTCCTGCCATAAGAATCTTTGCCAACTCTCCTGTATTATGATCGGCATCAGCAGAAGAACATTGCCATTGTTTTATCAAGTACTCCCGGAAGTTTTGTAAAAATTGTAAGGACAATTCATATTCCATCTGTAGTACATATATATCAGTGCCCTTCAATGCTTCAGCTGCGCGCGCTAAAGCTGCTTCTTTAAATTTCTCTGCCCATCCTCTCTCTATAAAATCACCGTTAGCATCTTCTTCTCTGTCCTGGTTCCTTATCACGCGGGAGACTTCTCCGATTAAAAGGTCGTCCGATGAAGTGCCGGCAAATAGGCTGGCAGGATCTTCTGTAAGAATCTCGACACTTCCTTTTCTCACTCTGCCATGCACCCTTCTTCTGCCTGTCAAGGCACAAGGACCAGGTATATCAGAAAAAGTTAAAACACTCCCCAAGAAAATCGCGCCTAAAGCCAAGCCCAAACTAAACAATCCATTCCCTAGCAAAAGGTAAGCAAGTGTCCCTATAAGAATTCCAATCCATAATTGTGGAGGATTGCAGCTTAAGGTTGTCATTGTTCCTTGTGAAGAAGCCCCGCTGGAGAGCGGCGATTGTCCCCCACCAGCCACGGAAGGTGGAACAAAAGCCTGAACGCTGCTCTCTCCAAGGGGGCTTTCTACTGTCTGTTGAAACTCATCAATGTTTCTTAACATCTGGCCTAAAAATTTGCCAATGATTCCTAGCTGGTCAATGTATGCATCTCTTTGCAAGAAAGTATAACCAAAGGCAACTATTTGCATGCCTTCGCTAATGCGTGTTTGTAAAATCTCTTGGATTCTATTGACCTCTTCTTCTATCCACTCCTGCGTCGGCTCCCAATTGCGTCCTGAAATTGCGCATATATGAGGGGGGCCAACACCACCCATATCAGGGTCAGAATGATGCCTGAATGAAAAGAAAACACCGTCTATGCACAAAATCACCGGGCTTTTTATAACAGGCAGATTCTCAATACCTCTAACAATTTTTTTGAAATAGCCCCTCTCGACCTTCGAAACATACTCAGGGTCTAACGCATCTTCAAATCTATAGCCTGGCCAATTAGGCTTGACCCAGTAGACATCTCCTACTAATCCTCTCTCTTTTGCCTTGCGTAACCAGTTGTCAGAATCAACTTCTAACAAGTAGGCTAATGCCTTATTCCAGATAAATTCCTTTGTGTCGGCTTCTCTTACCGGATCATAAATAACCCTGCTCTTTAAATCTAAGAGAATAAGAGTAAGGCCTCTGGGCAATTCCCCTGTTTCAATTTTATCATCAAGCCAGCGATAAAATTGATTATGAGAACCGGATGGGAATTTTAAAACGGCCGCTGCGGAGGATTTGGTCCCCACCAGCCACGGAAGGTGAACCAAATTCCTTATAAATTCCCGCAGCGACCGGATTATTCTTTTAGATAATAAAACCAGTTCTTTTAATGCATCTGTCCGCCTATCTTTATTAATACTTATTAGCCCTATTACCGGTATAAATGGTAATTGAGAATAAAACAGGGCTGATGAATCCGAAGATGTATCATGACGTGATATTATGTAAACTATGCTGAGCAGAATTAAAAGTAAATTATTTCTTACAATCTCTAAACCTAATGATAACAAAAATAATACCAAAGGCATTGTGACAGCTGGTGCTGCGCCTGCATTCTCAGATTGTCCTTGCAAAAGCTCATAAACTAAATCAATAAAACCTTCTACTGTCAGCTGCTGTTGTATTAATGCCGAGTGTTGCTCACGAAGGATATCGCGTATATCTTTCCTGCCTGGGAAGAATTGGCGTTCAAGATCCAATATAACTCCATCAAACTGAGTCTCGCGAATTCCAATGTTCCAAAGGTCTCCTGTAATCTGCTGGGGTCCAGCTAATGGATGCGTAGACCATCTGAAGACACTTTCCTTCACAGCCCTTTCTATGTCTTCGTGCGAATTTCTTTCCCTGGCCGTCACTACCCCGCCTATCATTGCCATAGCCAGCATATGCTTCTCCCCCCTAACCTCACCTAAGCTGGTAGAGCTTTCCTGGGAGATAAGCAGGTATGTAATCAGGAGGGCAAAGATGAGCAATGCTGCTGCACTTCTCATGCCGGCTAATCT
>JAQUAH010000161.1 GCA_028687345.1 Candidatus Omnitrophota bacterium
GATGATAGCTTTATATTTTTCCCCCTTACTGCGGCTTTTTTTCCTTTTTCATGAAATGGCTTGTAAAAATCTTTCTGGATAGACTCTATTTTATTTATTGCCTGGTTATAAATTTTTTTCAGTTTCGCGGCAGAAATTTTATTTTTTGCCTGGGGCAATATGACATTTTTTACAATTTTTATGGTGTGATTAACATGGTCGAAAATTAAAATGGTATCGGTCAGGATAAAAAGGCTGTCGGCTAGCCCTAAGTCATCAGGGTTTTTATCCGGTATCCGTTCAAAAAACCTTACCGTATCATAGCCGATATAGCCTACCAGGCCACCGTAAAAACGCGGCAGGCCCGCAATATTTACGCTCCTGTACCTTTGCATAATTTTCTTGATTTCTTCCAAGGGCGTAGCTTGAGTAACGAAACGCCGTGTTTTGGCGATATGGGGGAAGAGTATTTGAATATTTTTCCCTTTGCTCTTAAAAACCAGGGAAGGATTGGCTCCCAGAAAAGAATAGCGGGCAATCTTTTCCTGCCCTTCAACTGATTCAAGCAAAAACGAAAAGTCACTCTTTTCCATTTTTAAATAGGCAGAAACCGGCGTATCCAAATCGGCGTTAATCTCTTTATACACCGGGATAACATTGCCTTTTCGGCTTAATTCCAAGAATTCTTTCAGCGAAGGGTAATACATATTTATTTTACTTTTCTATAAAAACAGCTCCTGTTGCCCGTATGGCAGGCGACCCCTGCCTGGCGTACTTTGAGCAAAAGCGAATCCATATCGCAATCGTAAGCTATTGACTTGACATATTGAAAACATCCCGAAGTTTCGCCTTTAACCCAATATTCCCGTCTTGAGCGCGACCAGAAACAGGTTTTCCCCAACTTGATAGTCCTGGCAAGTGATTCTTTGTTCATATATGCAAGCATGAGCACTTCGCCTGTTTTATAATCCTGGATTATAGCCGGGATCAGTCCTTGCTTGTCAAATTTTAAACTCTTCAAATTAAACTTCTTTTTTCTTCTCATAGAAATTATAACCTGACAGGGATTCCTCTTCCCTTTAAATATTCCTTTACCTCTCTAACGGAATATTCCTGGTAGTGAAAGATTGAAGCAGCCAAGGCAGCATCTGCGCCTGCGCCTGTTAACACCTCATAAAAATGTTCTAATTTTCCCGCTCCGCCTGAGGCAATCACAGGAATATTTATTGCCTTTGTAACTGCCTTGGTTAATTCCAGGTCAAAACCGTCTTTAGTCCCGTCGTAATCCATGCTTGTCAAAAGAATCTCTCCTGCGCCCAGCTTTTCTGCCTTCTTTGCCCACCCCAAAACATCTAATCCTGTCGGAGTCCTCCCTCCGTTTATATAAACTTCCCATTTTTTGGCCTGGATTAATTTGGCATCGATAGCTACCACTATACACTGACTGCCGAATCTTTTACTCGCCTCGCTGATTAATTCAGGATATTTTACTGCCTGAGTGTTAATTGAAACCTTCTCTGCCCCGGCATTTAAAAGTCCTCGGATGTCACAGCAATCGTTTATGCCTCCGCCTACGGTAAAGGGAAGGAATATGTTCTTGGCGATTTCTTCTACAAGCCCGATTAGAGTCTTACGTTTCTCGAAGCTCGCAGTAATGTCTAAAAATACCAGTTCATCTGCCTCTTCAGTATCGTAGACCTTGGCAACTTCTACAGGGTCGCCGGCATCTTTTAACCCTAAAAACTTTACTCCCTTGACTACCCTGTTTTCTTTAATATCTAAACAAGGTATGATACGCTTGGCCAGCATCTTATTTGATCTTTTCTTTTTTATAGAGGTGGACTTTTAACAAACCCCAGGTTTTCCTGCCGACCTTTCCATCCGCAGAAAGATTGTTTGCCCTCTGGAATGCCTTTATGGCGTCACGGGTCTGTTTACCCATTTTGCCGTCTATGGCACCAGGCTCATAACCTGCATTTTTTAAGGCAATTTGAATCTGTTTGGCGCTGGGACGGGATTTTGCCTCGCCTATAACTATTTTTACCTTCTTTTCTTCTTCGGCTTTAATGGTTTCCCTTAGGGCATTAATTTCTTCATCCTTTGATTGCAGTTGTGTCTCTAAAACAGAAATTTGATTCCTTAGGCCCTGAATCTCGAGTTCCTTTTGCTTGCGGGCTGTCGCGCAACCGCTCAGAGAAAAAGCAAAAAACCCAATCACAATAAAAACAACTACATTTTTCACCATACTATTCCCCCTTCCTGTTTTTATGCCATCTTCATGGCCTGAGGCAAGGTAAACTTGCCTTCGTATAGGGCCTTACCGATAATTACGCCCACCAGACCTTGGTTTTCCAGCTTTTTTAATTTGTATATATCATCAAGGCTGGATATGCCTCCTGAGGCAATAATATTCAAGCCTGTGTTTTTCAGCAGTTCTTTTGCCCCTTTGATATTCGGGCCGGTCAATGTTCCGTCTTTTTGAGTATCTGTATAAATCAGCTGCCTAAAGCCCATGTCTTTGAGCTGTAAGGCAAATTTTAATAAATCTGCGCTGTGAGCCTGGCTTCGCCATCCCTTAACCATTAATTTTCCTGATTTTGCATCAACGCTTACGATAAT
>JAQUAH010000053.1 GCA_028687345.1 Candidatus Omnitrophota bacterium
TATCCTGTTAGGCATTACCAGCTTTTTGACTGACATCTCCAGCGAAATGATTTATCCGATATTGCCGGTATATCTGGTAACAAGATTGGGGGCTAGCTCTGCTATCCTCGGGTTAAGTGAAGGTACTGCTGAAAGCCTTGCAAGCTTGTCAAAGGTTTTTTCCGGGCATTTCTCAGACAAGTTAAAATCAAGAAAACCATTTACCATCCTGGGTTATGCCAGTTCTACCATAGGTAAAATCTTCCTGTATTTATCCACAAATTGGTGGTTTGTTTTTGGGTCCCGGGCAATTGATCGTTTTGGCAAGGGGATTCGCACGGCTCCCCGGGATGCCTTAATCGCTGAAAGCGCCCAAGAGAAGAAAAAAGGAGCGGCATTTGGTTTGCACCGTGCCATGGATACATTGGGTGCTATTGCAGGAGTTTTAGCCGCATATTTTATAATCACCCGCTATAAAGGGGATTTTAAAAACATATTCCTGTTTTCGCTGATACCCGCTTTTTTAGGGGTATTATTCTTGTTTTTAGTCAAAGAAAAAAGGAAAAATGTAGTTTATCCCCGCCAAAATATAGAGTTTAGATGGCGTGCCTTAGACAGGAGGTTGCGGCTATTCCTTATATTTACCTTTATATTTACGCTGGGGAATTCTTCAAATCAATTCTTATTGTTACGTGCACAGAATTTAGGTAACCCATTACCGACGGTAATACTTTTATATTTGGTTTATAATGTTACATACTGCCTTGTATCCTATCCGGCCTCGCGTTTATCAGATAGGATTGGAAGAAAAAAACTTTTGGTATCCGGGTATCTTCTTTACGGCCTGGTTTATCTGGGGTTTGCGCTAAATCGTTCGGCGGGTAATCTCTGGTTTTTGTTTGGACTCTACGGCTTGTATATCGGATTTACCGAGGGCGTGGAAAAGGCCCTCATAGTAGATATTGCTCCTAGTAACCTGCGTGCCACGGCAATAGGGCTGCATGCCACACTGGTAGGCATTGGTCTATTGCCGGCTTCTTTATTTGCCGGGGCGCTTTGGAAATTCTTGAGTCCAGCCGCGCCTTTTTATTTTGGCGCCTTTATGGGGATATTTGCGAGCGTAGGTTTTTGGTTTGTGTTAAAAGGGATTTAACCTTTCTCTTTCGGCTCCATGTGTACCACTACATCTGCGACCTCCGGGATACCATTTTTAATCGCAGTTTCAATCGCATAACTTATTTTATGCGCATCATCAATATGCATATCCGCGTTTACCTGCACATGCAAATCAATATATACATCGTCCGGCCTGCCGCGCGAGCGGATTTTATGGCAGGTCTTGACCCCTTTCACCCCTAAAACAATATTTACAATTTTTTCCACATCTACTATGGGTGCTGTATCACAAAGTACCGCGGAGCTGTGTTTTATAATACCATAAGCTGCATGGGCGATAAATAGGGAGATTAAGATGGTGGCTATAGGATCAAGCAGGGGGTAGCCTAATTTTATTACGAAGAGCGTAATTATGACAGAAAGGGAAGTAAAGATATCTGCTTGGGTATGCATGGCATCCGAAACAAGTATATCGCTGTGCAGCATTTCGCCTTTTTTGCGTTCGTAATGCGTTACCCAGAAATTAACCGCCATCGTGAACAGCATTATTACAAAGCTTTTACTGTCAATGCGGGGCACAACTGGGTTGAATATACGGCCTACACCTTGTTTTATCAGATTAAAGGCAACTAAAAAGAGAAGGGCGGCTATACCCAAGGAAAAGAATGTCTCGTATTTTTTATGGCCATAAGGGTGGTCTCTATCTTTAGGCTGGGAGGCAAAATGACAGCCGATTATGCCGATAATATTGGAGGCACCGTCAGAGAGTGAATGGAAACCGTCGGCAGTCATACTAACGCAGCTGGTGAATAACCCGTAGAAGATTTTAACTGCGGCCACCAGCCAATTTAAAAATAATATGAATATTAATATGCGCGTGATGCGGTTGTAGTGTTTCTGGATAGTTGCCATCATAACCTAATTATATATTATTTACCCCGGTCTTTCAAATCAAAACTTTATTTGAGTTAGAGATAGTTATATGATAAAATAAATCCTATGCTTAAGAAAATATTTCTCATTTTACCGGTTCTCCTGTTATTTATAGGCCCGGCCAATTCTTTTTCCGGCATCGATATAAATAATAAAGACCGCATCCTTATCCTTGCTCCTCACCCTGATGATGAAACAATAGGCTGTGCCGGAATAATTCAAGATGCCCTTAAAGTGGGAGCAGAAGTTAAAGTAATGTATCTGACAAATGGTGACCACAATCAGCTTGCCTTTATTGTTTATGAGAAAAGGCTGACTTTAAGAAAAGGCGAATTCCTTCATATGGGCGAGGTACGGCACAAGGAAGCAGTAAAGGCAATGAAATTATTGGGCCTGGGAGAAAATAATCTTATTTTCCTGGGGTATCCTGATTGGGGGACGTTCGCTATATTGACACAGTATTGGCAGACAAAAAAACCATACAAAAGCTGGTTAACCAGGGTATCGTCTGTACCCTACAAAGCAAATCTTTCTTACGGCGCCCCTTATACCGGAGACAGTATACTGACTGATTTAGAGAGCGTGCTTTTAAAATATAAACCAAATAAGATTTTTGTTTCACACCCCGCAGATACAAACAGGGACCACCATGCATTTTATATATTTTTGCAGATCGCCCTTCAGGATTTAAAGAAAAAGATTCCCAACCCGGAAGTTTATCCTTATCTTGTTCATTGTGCAGGTTGGCCGCTTCCCCGCCATTACCATCCTGAGTTGAGCCTGGCGCCACCCAGCAAATTTTCCCAAGGCCAGATCAACTGGCTTGAATTTAAATTAACTCAGCGACAACTGGAAAATAAACATCAGGCGATGCTTTGTTATAAGAGCCAGACAGAATCCAGTGCCTTTTATTTATTATCCTTTGTGCGTAAAAATGAGCTATTCGGAGATTATCCCGATATTGAACTCAAAAAGAAAGTTTCTACAAAAGAACGCGGGGTGTCTTTTTTTGGTTTCTCTAATATGTTTGCTGGCTCAGAATTTGGCGTATTAGACGGTTTAGACCTTAGCCAAGGGCAAGGCGTAGTCAGTTATACAGTTCTGGATGATTGCCTTTTAATCCGCATTGGGAAGTTAAAACAGCCCGACCGCAGGCTGGGTGCAATATTTTATATTTTTGGGTTTAGTCAAAATAAACCTTTTGCACAGATGCCAAAGATACGCATAATTACAAGATATAACCGCTTTAAGGTCTTTGACAAGAGAAAACTAATTAAGCCTCTGGGGGTATCCTTAACTTTAAGTACCGATACGCTAATCTTGAAGGTCCCGTTAAGCGTATTAGGCAACCCCGAATTTATTCTAACCTCTGTCAAGGCTTACAAAGGTATTTTACCTCCGGAAACATCAGGTTTTCGGAAAATTAAGATAAAATAATTAAGGACGGTTCTGAATCAAAAGCGATTAATGCCAGAACCGTTCCTATACTTTCGGAAACCGGAGGCAAAGCATGATAGATTTAAAATTAATCAAAATTAAGAAACCGGATGAAGTAAACCTGATATTAGGCCAGAGCCATTTTATAAAAACAGTAGAAGACCTGTATGAAACATTGGTTAATAATGTGCCGGGAATAAAATTCGGTTTGGCATTTGTAGAGTCTTCCGGAGCCTGTAAAGTCAGGTGCGAAGGCAATGACCCTGATTTAAAAAAACTGGCTTCGCAGAACGCATTGGACCTTGGCTCAGGGCATAGTTTTATTGTTTTTATAAAGAACGCTTATCCGATAAATGTTTTAAACGCCATCAAAAATATTCCTGAGGTGTGTACAATATTTTGCGCTTCGGCAAATCCCGTAGATGTAATTGTAGCCGAAAAAGAAGACGGGGCGAGAGGGATATTAGGAGTTATCGACGGGGAAAAACCCAAAGGCATTGAGTCAGATGCGGATATATCATGGCGAAAAGAATTCTTGCGTAAGACCGGCTATAAACTTTAGGGGGTGCATATATGCAAGGAAAAATCAGGCTTAGGGCTTTAGGTTTTCTTTTAGTTGTTTGTGCTTTGGGCCTGTTTTTATTGCGCTTTAAAAAAGACTTAATATCATTAATCCCGGCAAAGTCAAATAAGCACGATATCAGTAAGCTAAAAAGCGGAATGTCTAAGCAGGAAGTTTTAGGGATTATGGGAACTCCTGCCAAAACGGAGGTCCGTCTTTTAGGTAACCGGGTAATTGAATTTTTATTTTATAAAACAAAATCTAATATATTTTCTGCCAAAGATACTGATTTGCTACCTGTAGCCATTGACCAAAGCGGCATAGTCATAAGCATAGATAAAAAATTCTATGAGCAGTTAGCGAAATAAAGGCAGGAACGTAAATTTGCTTGAAAAATCCGCTTCTTTTTGATATACTTTTTTATCATCTATTAAATAATGGATTCCAAGAAAATACGCAAAGCGATAGCGCGCTTTTTTGCGAGGTTAGGATTAAATGTTTGTTCTTTGATAATCAAAATCATTCCTGCGCGGTATATTTACGTATTCGCTAACGGTATAGGAACCCTGGGCTTTGCGGCAATAAGAAAGCAGAAAACAATAGCCTTAGAGAGCCTGGCCGTTGCCTTTGGCAAAGAGAAAACCAGGGAAGAAATCGAAAGGATTGCCAAAGACTGTTTTATCTTCATGGCCAAATCAGCAGTAGAGCTTATCTTTCTTATGGACCGGCCAGAACTTATAAAAAAACGCGTAGAGACAGCAGGCAGGGAGAATTTAGATAATGCCTTATCCAGAGGTAACGGCGTAATTTTAGTAAGCGCACATTTTGGCAACTTTCCCCTGATGATGGCAAAACTTGCTCTTATGGGATATAAGGTTGCAGGCATAATGCGCCCGATGCGGGATAGCCGGGTAGAGCAATTATTCCTGAAGAAACGTAACCGGTTTAACATCAGGACAATATATAGCCAGCCGCGCAACGTTTGCGTTAATCAAACTATTGAAGCGCTTCGCAATAACGAGCTGGTATTTATACCCATAGACCAGAATTTTGGTACGGGCGGAGTATTTGTAGATTTTTTCGGCAGAAAAGCCGCTACGGCTACAGGCCCTGTGGTTTTAGCACAACGTACCAAAGCCGCTCTATTGCCGTGTTTTATCATCAGGCAGAAAGACGACCTGCACAAGATTATTTTCGAGCCGGCTTTAAATTTAGAGCCGGGCAAGGATTTTCAGGAAACCACGGTGATAAATATACAGAGATTAACCAATATTATTGAATCTTACATTAATAAGTACCCCGCGGAATGGGGATGGATTCATCGCCGCTGGAAAAGCCAAATGCAGTCCAAATAAAGAAGGAGGTGTGTAAAAATGGCAGAAGAAATCAAACAGGAAGAAAAAAAAGAAGCATGCAAGGTAATGCCTATGCTTTTTAAGGTTATTTTAGGCATAGTTTTCCTGGTCTTGGCAGGCTATTTACTTATCAGCCGGCTTTGGTGGCACCATACGTGGCTGGTGATAAAAGGTTGCGCCGGCCCCTTTTTAATCTTGGCCGGGATAATTACTTTGGCAATAGCCAAAGAATAAACAACCAATGTCTTAAGTATTTTTAAGCAGCATGCAGCGCTGTTTCTAGACGCGCTGATTCATACTAAAACTAAAGGGTTAATAGGAACATTTAGTATTTGTTTCTATTAACCCTGTTTTATTTGTGCAAGGTTTACTATTCTTGTATTTTAAGGTATAATACTTTAAATCAAGATTCATAAAGTGATATATCCTGCCTCGCATTTTGCGAGGCAAGGGGCGGGATTAATTCGCCCCGCCTTTGGCGGGGCTCATTAAAGGAGCGGCTAGATGAAGGTAAAAGAGATAATGAAAAAGGAAGTAATTAGCGTAAGGCCGACGGATAGCGTGCTGGATGTTTTAAATCTTCTATTAAAGATGGAGATTAGCGGCTTGCCCGTGATTGACGAAGAGGCTAAATTGGTAGGGATGTTTACTGAGAAAGATATCATATCCCACATATTGCCCAGTTATATACAAAATGTAGGAAGATTCATTTATGAGGAAAACCCCAAGGCAACCAAGATAAAACTAGCCGGATTAAATAACATAAAGGTATCCCAATTGATGCGCAAAGAGGTAATTACTACAACCGAAGATACTACTTTATGCGAAGTAGCCAGGATTATGTTGACCAATAAGGCACGCCGGCTGCCGGTCGTGGACAAGTCCGGAAAGGTAGTAGGTATTGTGGCTAGGGGAGATGTGTTGAAAGCGTTTGCCAAAGAGATAGAAAACCCCCGTTAAATAATCAGTATAGCGAGATGTTTAAAAAATTTATCATTTTAATCGGAATATCTTTAGGCTTAGGGATATTAGTTAAGCAAATCGGCATGACTAGCCATCAGGCATTGGCGATATCCATATTTTGTGTATCAGTTTTAGGGACACTCTTCTTCTGGAATTTTCGTTTGAGTTTTGTTTTCTTAGGCACATCTATACTGCTAATAACGCGCACCATAGATTTAGAAAACGTGATAAAGTTTGCTTCATTAGACGTAATCCTCTTTCTTGTGGGGATGATGGTTCTGGTGGGGCTCATGAAGGAGGCGGGTTTTTTTGCCTGGATAGTAGGGTTGATTCTAAGGATAAGAAATCTTACGGCAAACAAATTTCTTATTTCTATTTCGATAATTTCTGCTTTATTAGCCTGTGCGGTTGATGAAGTTACTTCCATCATTTTTATAGTTGCAGCTATATTCGAAATCTGCGACTATTTTGAAGTTGACCCGACACCTTTTTTGATTATTTCTGTTATGGCAACGAATATAGGCTCAAGCGGCACTGTCTTGGGCAATCCCATTGGTATACTCATTGCCAGTAAATCAGGATTAACATTCGAAGATTTTATTACCAAGGCATTTCCGGTTATGTTATTGTGCCTGGCAGTGATGCTTGTAATTGTGAGGTTGTGGTATAGAAAGACCCTTGCCGGGCTTGAGCATAAAATGAAAGAACTTGGTTATAATGAAATATTGGTTAAACTCATCTCTGTCCCTCCGGAGAAGAATTTAAAGATTAGCCTGGGTATTTTTGGCGTAACCCTATTTTTTATTGCCCTGCATCACCGGCTGGAGCTTCTCTGGGGATTAGAGCCAAATACCATCCTGCTTACCATGCCTCTTCTCTCTAGCGGGGCTGTGATGATTTGGAAGTGGCGCAAGGCGCGAGATTATATTGAAAAGGATGTAGAATGGTGGACATTGCTGTTTTTCATGCTGCTTTTTGCCCAGGCAGGCGCCCTCAAATATACCGGTGTTACCGATGTCCTGGCAAAGAACCTGGCAGGGCTTGCCGGCAACAGCCTTTCTTTTCTCATCGGCATAGTCCTTTGGGTTTCTACCATCGGCTCAAGCATACTTGATAACGTGGTGCTGGTAGCTGCCTTTATCCCGGTAATCCAGAGCTTCCAGAGTTTGAATTTAAACCTGCGGCCCTTATGGTGGGCTCTGCTCTTTGGCGGTTGCCTTGGCGGAAACATTACCATGGTCGGCTCAACAGCCAACATCGTTGCCTTAGGGATACTGGAAAAAGAAAAGAACATCCGCATGACTTTCTTTCGCTGGTTCTGGATTGGGCTTACTGTGGGAGTAGTCACTACTGTCGTGGTCTGGGCGGCCCTGACAAATCTACCCTTTTATAAATAAATTTATCCGACTACCTCGAACTTTTTGCTGGACAAAATATCCAATTTATGATAAATTATTTTGCAATTTAAGGAGGTGCTAAATGAAGAGAAAAAGTTTAGTTTTAGGGATTACGGCTTCTTTAATATTTATCAGCACGGGCTTACTTTTTAGCCAAGGGGTAATTGAGCAAGGCGGTGTCGTTACCGAACCCAAAAATGAAGCAGAAGTACAGTGGCTTTGGGGAGAGGTGGTTAGTTTGGATGCCCAGAACAAAATAATGACAGTCAAATACCTGGATTATGAAACAGACCAGGAGAAGGAAATTAATATCGGCACAGATGCGAAGACCACTTACGAGAACATCAAATCCATAGATGAATTGAAGCCGAAAGACGCGGTAAGCATTGATTATCTTGTTGCTCCTGAAGGTAAAAATATCGCCAAGAACATCAGTTTAGAGAAACCAGAAGCTACCCCGCCGCCTCAGAAGCCAGAGGCTACCCAGGAGATTACCCCGGAGAATCTGCAGGAAACTACGCCAGCGGCAGAATAATTGGAAGTTACACAGGTATAAATATCAAAGGCAGGGACTTTAAACCCTGCCTTTTTTATAATGAATGGAATGAAAATAAAGGGTATTAAGCTGATTATTTTTGATTTAGACGGCACCTTGGTTGATGCCTATGGCGCAATAATCAAAAGTTTTAATTATACCATGCGCAAATTAGGTTATCCGCCACAGGATAGTCCCGTTATCCGCCGCGCAGTGGGCTGGGGAGATGAAAATCTTTTAAGGCCGTTTATAAATTCAGGGGACCTGAAAAAGGCTCTTTCTTTATACCGCAGTCACCATAAGAAAAGCCTGCTTAAATATTCCCGTTTATTTCCTAAAGTAAAAATGGTATTACGCAGGCTTAAAACCAAAGGTTACAAACTAGCCATAGCCAGCAATCGCCCCACGAGATTTTCCAGGATTGTCATTTGTCACCTGGGATTAGATAAATATTTTGGATTCATCCTTTGTAAGGATGCCGTAAGGCAGGGCAAGCCCCATCCGCAAATCTTGAATAAGATTATGCAAAGATTTTCTCTTAAACCCAAACAGACCCTGTACGTAGGAGATATGCACATAGATGCCCAGGCAGGCAGGCGCGCCGGCATCCTCACGGTTATCGTGATTGGCGGTTCAAGCACAAGGCAGGAGATTGGCAGAGAAAAGCCCTATCGCATTATCAAGAATATTCCAGAGGTATTAAAATTATTGTAGGAGAACGGTTTTTCTTGACAGGTAAAGATTTTGGTAATATATTAAAAAGACATATTCTGATAGAAACAAGAAGGGGTGCAAAATGAGAAAGATTATTCTTATTTTTTTAATCCTGGGACTTGTCTTTGCAACAGCCTTTGCCGCCGCGAATGTCAAAAACGACACAAAAACTAAAATTATCCTGCTTATTTCAGAACAGAATATCGAAGGCCCGCAACGCGCCTGGTGGGCGAGCGAAGTTGACCTCTCTACCACTGAGGCAAAACTAGCCACCAAGCTTATTGAAGCTGGGTTTGAAGTTATGGAGCCTTCAAATCTTACCAAAGTCATCAGGCAGGACCGCGCATTTAGGATGTTAGATTTATCTGAGTCAAAATCCGTAAAACTGGGGAACCTTGCCAGAGCAACCTATGTTGTTTTAGGTAAGGCCATTGCTTCTAGCGGAGGCAATGTCCCGCAGTCGACCATGCGTTCATGTTTTGCCAATGTAACTGCCAAATTAATTAGAGTTAAAGACGGTAAGGTGGTTGCTTATTTGGAAGCCGCAGGGAACTCTGCGCATATGGATGTTATCACAGGCGGCAGGGAGGCTTTAACCCATGCCGGTGAAGAATTGGCCGGCAAGGTAATAAATGCGTTAAATAAAGAGGGAGGAAAGTAATATGAAGCGGGTTTTAAATATTGCCTGTTATTCATTACTTGTTATCGGGATTGTGGGATGCGCATCTTTGACTCAACCTACTGCGCAGGTAGATAATACTGCCGGTGCGCCGGCATTACCGCCTTATTCGGGGCCAAAGGCCAGAGTCGAAATAGCAGATTTTGATGTTAAGGCTGCCAAGGCCACGGGAGAAATTGGTTCAGGGCTGCGTGAGATGTTGGTAACCGCCCTGATAAATAGCAATCGTTTTTCAGTAGTTGAGCGCCAGGCTTTAGGCGCATTGATGCAGGAGCAGGAATTAGCAGCCTCAGGTGCTGCGCAAACTGGAGCAGGCGGCCCCGAAAAGGGTAAAATCAAGACCGCAGATTTAATCGTCACCGCAGCGGTTACAGAGTTTGAACCCCAGGCATCGGGTGGAAGCGCTGGCGTAGGCGGCGGAGGAGGCGTAGGCAGCGGAGTTTTAGGCGGTTTATTAGGAGCTGCTCTAAACAAGGCACATATGGCTTTGGATATACGCATTGTTGATACTTCTACTTCTGAAGTCCTGGCAGCTACACGTGTTCAGGGGCAAGCTTCAGATGTAGCAGGCGGTTTTATGACCGGCTTTATGGGCGGCTGGGCCTTAGGAGGAGGAT
>JAQUAH010000054.1 GCA_028687345.1 Candidatus Omnitrophota bacterium
CAAAGTATATGCTCCAGGGAACCGCCTTCCTGCTTTACGCCCACAGACTCTCCCTTGGCAACTACAGGCACATTAACTTTAATCTCCCGGGTGAGGGAAATTTCATTAAAGTCAACGTGGATTATATCGTCATGCACCGGGTCATACTGAATCTCTTTAATTAAGCAGGGCCTGGCCTTTTGTTCCTTGTCATCTTTTATCTTAAGATTTATTACTATGCCCTCTATCCTATGCTGATGGACAAGTTGTAACAATTCATGATGAGAGACCTTTATCGCCAAAGACTTCTTTCCTTCTGCATAAACTACCGCAGGGATATAACCTTTGCCCCTCAAATCTTTAACTTTAACCTTTCCTATTTCTTCTCTTGGCTGCGCACCTAAAAATATCTCTTCCATTTAACCTCACTCCGTTCTCTATAATGTATACTTAATCAAAAAGCGAACTTACAGATTCCTCGTTATGTATCCTTTTTATAGCCTCGCCTAAAAGATTGGCTACGGATAACACTTCAATCTTGGGGTGCTTTTTGTGGTCATCAAGCGGGATACTGTCTGTAATCAGTAATTTCTCAAGGCCCTTGCATTTGCCTATGCGCTCTAATGCCGGGCCAGACAAAACTCCGTGCGTAATAGCTGCCACAATAGACTTGGCCTTTGCCTTCTCCAGAGTCTGGACTGCCTCAATCAGGGAACTTCCGGTAGCAATTAAATCATCGGTTATAATCGCATCTTTATTTTCTACTTCTCCAAGGATATGCATCACTTCTGCCTTTTCAGGAGAGACGCGCCTTTTATCTATTATCGCCAGGCTTGCAGACAATCTCTTAGCATAAGCCCTGGCCATCTTTATGCCGCCTACATCCGGAGAAACTACCACTAAATTATTTGCCTTTGGCTTTGAAAAATAATCTATAAAGACACCTATGGCAAAGAGATGGTCTACAGGTATATCAAAGAAACCCTGGATTTGGCCTGCGTGTAAATCCATAGTTAAAACCCTGTTTGCTCCTGCTGTAGTCAAAAGATTGGCTACTAATTTAGCAGTAATAGGCACGCGCGGCTGGTCTTTTCTATCCTGCCTGGCATAGCCAAAATAAGGAATTACAGCCGTAATCCGGTTAGCAGAAGCCCTTTTTAAGGCATCAATCATAATCAGAAGCTCCATCAGGTTTTCATTTGGCGGAGGGCAGGTAGGCTGCACTACAAATACATCCTTACCCCTCACGTTTTCGTCAATCTTAACCCTGATCTCGCCTTCGCTAAATCTGTCCAAAACGGCATCTGATAACTTTACCTTAAGATATTTGCAGATATTTTTAGCCAATTCCGGATGTGCATTACCGCTCAATACAGCTAATTTATCCATAAATTCCCCCTCATTTTGTTTGCTGGGAATTTATCCCGAACATCTCTTTATTTACTTTTGGATGCGAGGGATATCCTGTTATTCTTTAATAATTTCCTTGCTGGCACGCCTACCACCGTACTCCTGGCGGCAACATTGTTTATCACCGCGCTTCCTGCTCCTGTGATGGCGTATTTTCCTACCTCAACCGGCGCAACCAATACAGTATCGGAACCGATGAATGCGCCGTTTCCTATTATCGTAGGATGCTTTTTTCTGCCGTCGAAATTGGCGACAACCGTACCTGCGCCGATATTAACGCGGCTGCCTATGTGGGCATCTCCGATGTAACAAAAATGTTTTATTATTGTCTTGGGGTTAATCCTGGAACGAACAATCTCTAGGAAATTACCTACAAGCACACCGTCTTTGATAACCGTAGATTCCCTTAAATGGGCAAAGGGGCCGATAAGGCAACGTTTACCAATTTTAACATTATTTTCAATCACTGTAAAGGGGTAAATCGTCGTATCAGTGCCGATTTTTGCTCCGGCTCCTATGAAAGTAGAACCCGGGTCAACTATGGTAACGCCCTTGCTCATAAATTCTTCATTAATCCTTTGCTGCATAATTTTGTTTGCCCTGGCTAAATCTATGCGCGAATTTATCCCATGTGCCTCGCTGACGTCTTTAAGTGTTACGCCCTCTATTAATCCGCCGTTTTTATAAACAATACCGATAGTATCCGTAAGGTAATACTCATTTTTGCGGTTGTTGGGCCTTACGTATTTCAGTGCATTAAATAATTTAGCGCTGTCAAAACAGGCTATCCCCGTGTTAATCTCTTTGATATCTTTCTGAAAGCCGTCAGCATCTTTTTCTTCCGCAATCCCGCAAATACTATAATATTTATCCCTTAAGATTCTTCCGTAACCGGTTGGATTATCTAATACAGAGGTAAGCAGCGTCGCGTCCAGATTATTTTCTCTATGGTGCTTAAGCAAATTGTTTATAGTCTCTTTCTTCAACAGCGGGTTATCCGCATAGAGCACAAGTACTGTACCCCGGAAATTCTTCAAAAGGCGGCTGGCCTGTTTAACAGCATCTGCCGTGCCTAAAAGCTGTTTCTGTATCACCACTTTTATGCCCGGACTGATTAACTGGGCGACTTCTTTATGCTGGTGGCCAAGGACGGTAATAATCTTACTGGCGCCAAGTCCCTTAACCAAATCCAAAACATAATCTAACATAGGCCTGCCGCAAATAGGATGCAACACTTTCGGAACGGCAGATTTCATCCGCGTACTTTTCCCTGCTGCAAGTATTATTACTGCTAAATTAGATTTAAGCATTTTTGTTATCTTCGTAGAGTATCATATTGCAACGTGATTTTATCTTGACTGATGCGCCTCTAATTCCAATTGTGCCATATCCATAACTTCTGCATTTAAAGGGATATGATATCTAAACAAAGTGTCGCCCAATCCTTTATTGAAAACCGGAGTGCCGTAATAAATGCTAGAAAATGGATTAGCGCCTTTGTCATATGTTTCAATGAAAGAAATAAAGCCTTTGGCATCTATAACTAATTTAACTTTCATAGGTAGCCTTGCTTCATTGTATTTACTATTGTCCTTAAACTCATCTTTTATAATACCCCAAATAATCATTGATTGATTAAGCTTATCTTCGATTGTTCCTGCGTTATCTAGTAAATAAACCTTGCGAAATGATTGAAATGGAAAAACAGGATTGGGATTATAAATTGGCATAGAATGATAAAGATAAAAACCGAGGTCTAAAATAGATAAATCTTCATCGCTAAGATTCTGGGTTGCCTTTGTTACTTTTATTAATTCGGGTGTGAACAATTGTACAGAAATATAAGGTTGGCCTTTTTTTATTACCGCCGTTTTTCCCGCTATTCCACCTGCGTTATGAATTTCGGCAATTTTTCCTGTTAATTTAGACGTCCTTACACTATACATATTAACACCATCAATTACAAAGAGAATTTTTGCAATTTGTTTTTCTTCATAGAGATTTGACGCATCAAGCCTAAATAAGTTAGGGGATTTGAAGCGCAAAATTCCTTTCAATATGATTTGATTGTCTTTGTTGCAAAGTTTGAGGTCACAAGAATAATCTTTAAGCTTAGAGTAGAACAATTCTGATTTCGTCAAAACGCTCTCAGCAACATTAGATGCGCTTTCTTCTGCAAAAGTAGATATAGATGATACGCTAAGCCCAATAAGCATCACCGCAAGAAGAGTAGTATAGAAATAATATTTTTTCACTTCATCTACTTCCTTATCTAACTATGCAAACTGGGACGTGTGGACTCGAACCACAATAGCGAGACCCAAATTCTCGTGTCCTACCATTGGACGACGTCCCAAAATATGCCAATTCTATCTTAAAACGAAGAGCCAGACGCGCCTTTGGTCTTCTCCTGTTCGTACGCCTCTAAAATTCTTTTTTGCAGATAATCCCTAAAGGACTGTGTTATAGGATGGACTATGTCTTTATGTTCTAATTGGACGTTGCCGCCTGTCTCCTGAGTTGCCGGCCGGGACAAAAATGGCAATTGGCCGCCGCATTGATTACAGTATTTACTGCGCATTTCATTCTTAAAATTACACTTGGGGCAGGGTTGTTTTATTTTTCTTGAAGGCATAGCGATAAATAAGCCGTTTGTGCCTTCTATTACTTTTATATTCCTTACCACAAAGGCATTATCAAAAGTCACGGTTGCATAGGCCTTTAGTTTTTTATCCGGTGAATCCTTTAAAACTACTCTTGCCTCGGTTATCTCCATTCTCAAGCCTCCTTCAATGAGCAGATAACTTATGGAGCACGCAGTGTGACATAAGTTATAGCGCAGCGTCTGCGAATTGAATCCGCCTTAGGCGGATCTAATGAGTTCTCGCCACAAAAACCTGCCAAGACCGATTTTGATCTTTTAGCTTTCTACTCAAAGACACGGCCTCCTTTCCAGAAGAACAAATGCCAAATACTGCCGGACCGCTTCCGGACATCAGGATTGATTGTACCCCCACTTTCATAAGTTTTTCTCTAACGTAACTTACTTGCGGATATAATCTTGCGGTAATACTTTCCAAGTCATTAAAGAGCATTCCGGCCGCTAAAGATGGCTTATTTCGCCTAAGCACGGAAGTTAATATTTTAACATCATCTCGAGCCTTTGTCAACGTTCCTAAGTGCTTTTTTCCCGACTTTAAAGCTATATCCCACTTACCGTAGATAAGCGGGGTTGAGACCTTAATCTTAGGTACAACCAATATATGCCATAGCCGAACAGATTTTAACATATTTAGCGGCCTTACCGTATCTCCGCGATTCCTTCCTTCTGCAAAAGGGCAATTATGAATAAAAAACGGCACGTCGCTGCCTATAGTTTTAGACAAGGTTAGGAGCTTTTCCTTAGAAAGGCTAAGCCCCCAGAACTCGCTTAACCCCATTAAGACAGCTGCGGCATTACTTGAGCCCCCTCCTAAGCCAGCTCCCACAGGTATACGTTTTATAATTTTGATGTCCAACCCATTATTAATATTGAATTTTTTCTGTATTAATTTTGCGGCTTTATAACAAAGATTTGAATTATCCGCGGGGACTTGCGGGCTATTGCAGGTAATTTTTATTTGCCTGTCTGTGCGGGCAGTCAGGATTATCTGGTCGCAAAGGCCTATTCTCTCAAATATTGTCTCTATTGTATGGTAATTATCGGGGCGTTTTTTCAAAACTTTCAGATATAGGTTTACTTTGGCAAAGGAACGAAGGGATAGCGATAAAGGCAGGTGTGCGGGCATAGATGTATGAAAATTTTAAGAGATACTTGCTAAAACAGCTTTTTCTATATCAATACTGGTGAGATTGTATTCTTTTAAAAGTTCTGCAGGCTCTCCTGATTGGCCAAACCTGTTTTTAACCCCAAGGCAGCACACTTTAACCGGACAATTTTCTGCTACAACCTCTTGTATACTTGATGCCAATCCGCCTATAACCGTATGCTCTTCGCAGACAACAAAGTTATGTGTCTCTTCGGCTGCCTTTAATATCGTTTCTGTATCCAAGGGCCTGATACTATGCACATTAATCACCCGCGCTTTTACTTTCTTTTTAAGAAGGTTTTCTGCTGCGGTAAGCGCCTCAGATACCAGCAATCCGCAGGCAATTATGCTTACGTCACTACCATCAGTAAGAACCTGTGCCTTGCCTAACTGAAACTCTCCTTTATTTTCAATGGTAGGAATTTTTGGCCTGGTCAGGCGGACATAGAACGGCCCCTTGTGATTTGCTGCTGCCTCTATGGCCTGCGCTGTCTGAGGCCCGTCACAGGGGACAATTATATTCATATTCGGAATCACGCGCATAAGGGCTATATCCTCTAAGGCCTGGTGGCTGGCTCCGTCAGGCCCCACGGTAAGCCCGGCGTGCGAAGCAACTATTTTAATATTAAAATTATTATAAGCGATGCTATTTCTTACCTGATCCCATGCCCTGCCTGTGGCAAAAATTGCAAATGTAGAGACAAATACTGTCTTTGAACAGCTGGCAAGCCCCGCAGCAGTAGCCATCATATTCTGTTCGGCTACGCCGAAATTAAAAAATCGCTCGGGGAATTCTTTAGCGAATAACGCTGTGCGAGTGGAGCTGGACAAATCAGCATCCAAGACCACGATATCTTTATTCTTCCTGCCCAGTTCTACCAGGGTCTTGCCATAAATGTCGCGTTGATATAACATCTCAGCCATATTATTTATTCCAGTTCCTTTAGTGCTTTCTCTGCCTCTTCTTTTGTAGGCGCGCGGCCGTGAAAATCAACTACATTTTCCATAAAAGACACGCCCTTGCCTTTTATGGTGTGTGCAATGATTATAGTAGGCTTAAGTTTAGTGGCGCCTGCCTCACTAAAGGCATCTAAGATCTGCCCCATATCATGCCCGTTTATTTCAATAGTATGCCAGCCAAACGCCTGCCACTTGGCTACTATGGGCTCCAATTCCATAATCTCGCAGATTTTTCCGTCTATTTGAAAACCGTTGTAATCTAATATCGCGCATATATTATCGCGCTTATAGTGGCTGCAGGCCATGGCTGCCTCCCAGATATTTCCCTCTTGTATTTCACCATCACCCATCAGGCAATATACACGGTAATCTTTTTTGTCTATTTTTGCAGCTAAGCTCATTCCTAACGAAACAGACAGGCCCTGGCCTAACGAGCCCGATGCAACATTAACTCCGGGCGTGCGCCTATCAGGGTGGCCCTGTAAGATAGAACCTAATTTCCTTAAGGTAAAAAGTTTTTCTTTGGGAAAGTATCCTGACTCCGCCAATACTGCATACCAAAGCGGGCAGCAATGGCCTTTTGACATATGAAACCTGTCGCGGTCAGGCCAATCGGGTTTAGCGGGATCATGCCGCAGTACAGAAAAAAATAACGCAGTGATTAAATCGGCGGCTGAAAGGCTGCCTCCGGGATGCCCTGAGCCGGCCTTGGCAAGCATCTGGATGATAAGCCGTCGAATCTGTTTTGCCTTCTCCTCTAATTCTTTGACCTTAACCTTGTTGTCTACCATCACTTTTTAAATTTTTCTAACTTTTCTTTTACAGATGACTGGCCTGGGTCCAGTTTCAAGGACTTTTCCCAATTCAATTTTGCACTCTCAATATCCTTCATCTTTAAGTACGCATCACCCAGGTGGTCATATATCACAGGATCATCCATTGCGGAACCTGCCCGTTCTAATTCCTTTAAGGCGTCCTTAAATCTGCCCCTCTTGAAATAAAGCCAGCCAAGGCTATCTATATATGCGCCGTTATTGGGCTGTAATTCTAAGGCTTTCTTAATCAAAGACTCTGCGCGGTCTAAATTCTTGTTTTCTTCAACGTATAGAAACCCTAAAAAATTCAATGCTTCGTGATAATCTGGTTTTAACTCTATGGCTTTTTTTAACTCTTTCTCTGCCAAAGAATTGCTTCTTAACTCATTGTAGATGCTGCCTAAATAAAAATGCCCTTCTGCGTCATTAGGCGCCAAATTTATAATTAGGCGATAGGTACTTTCTGCCTCCTTTAGCTTCTTCTGTTGCAGATATACCATCCCTAAGTTTTTATAGATATCTATATTTTCGGGCTGAAGTTTAGAGGCATTTTTAAGCGCCATTTCATACTCAGATGCGGCCAGATTGAAATTGCTCTGCGAGGTATATAAAAGAGCCAGTATTGCGTGGGGTTCTATTGCTTCCGGATCCAGTTTCACGGCAGAATTTAATTCTTCGATTGCCTTGCTGATTTCTTTTTTCTTTATGAAACTGGTTGCTAAATTTAAATGGATTGCCGCATTTTCGCTATCTGCTTTTAATGCCTTTTTATATTCCTCAATTGCCTTTTCTATATCTCCGAGATCTTCATATACCACACCCATAATGTAATGGCTTAAGGCTAGAGATGTCTTTTTATCAAAGGCATAGGCACGAGAATTTATAGTAAGGGCTGCCAAAAGGCAAACGAGCAGCCCTAAGATAGGCTTTCTAAACATAATACCCCGGTTGATTATTGTTTTCTACAGACGCTGGACCTCAATTAACCCCAGGCCCTCTTCTTCAGGTGACGAAGACGGCGACGCATCTTCTTTCTTTTGTGCGTCCTGATCTTTTGTCTTTTTCTCTTTCTGCCGCAAGGCATGTTCCTGCTCCTTCAATAAATAACCTTATTCAGCGGATATTCGATAATACCCTGTGCACCTGCTTTTTTTAACTCCGGAATCAATACACGCACTACCTTTTCATCAATCACTGTCTCTACGGCAAACCAGCCGTCTTGAGAAAGGCCGGATATGGTAGGCCTTTTTAATGCCGGCAGGCTACCAATTACCTTTTTAAGGTCAACTTTTCTTACGTTCATCTTCAGGCCGACCTTTTCTTCCGCGGTTATGGCGCCTTTTAAAAGCAGCACAATCTGTTCAATTTTATTTCTTTTCCAGGCGTCTTTATATGCAGAGTAATTGGCAATGAATTGAGTGGTGGATTCACAAAGCGTAGCAATCTCCGTTAATTTATTTGCACGCAGGCTGCTTCCTGTCTCAGTTAACTCCACAATTGCATCTACAAGCCCTGCGTTTACCTTAACCTCTGTTGCGCCCCAGCTAAATTCTACTTCTACGTTTATTTTCCTCTTGCGAAAATACTCTTTTGTGACATTTACCAATTCAGTGGCAATTCGTTTATTGCGCAGGTCTTTGACAGACTTTATGCCTGAGCCTGCGGGAACGGCCAAAACCCACCTTACCTTATTTAAACTCTGCTTGGCATAGATTAGGTCCGTAATCCTTTTGACATCGGATTTGTTTTCCGTTATCCAGTCATCGCCAGTTATGCCACAGTCCAGGGCGCCATCCTGCACATACCTGGACATCTCCTGGGCTCGTAAAAGAACCGGTTGAAGCTGGTCATCATCAACCGAAGGAAAATATGAGCGGCTGCTGGGTAAGGAAAGGTTAAAACCTGCCTTTTTAAACATTTTAAAGGTTGCCTCCTGAAGGCTACCCTTGGGCAGACCTAATTTAAGTACTTTATTCTTCATTATTAACAACCCTTTCAAATTCTTGTTCTAACTTCTTGCGTGAATATATCTTTTTGCTTTTTTTAACGCGAGTGCGCGGATTAATGCCCCACGTTTTTCTAATCTTAATCGGCTTCTTCGACACAGCGTTTTATCCCGCCTGTGGCGGGATGTCACTAAATGTATTTTATCCCTTTAGCGGGATACCCCGCCGTCAGTTTACGAAGCAAAACTGGCGGGGTAAATCTAGGTATAACAGGCTAAGCTCTTGAATTGTGTTTCATTATAATCGGATAATAATATTTTGTAAAGGAAAATAATAAGTGAGGCCATGACTTACGGAATGTCCCGCCTCAACAATCTCTTAGATTAGGCGGGAACTCCGTAAGTTATCTGCTCATTAAAATAATTGCAATATCCGTCATTTCCAATTATAATAATGCCTTAAATAAGAAGGAGTGGCTTATGCTTAAGAACCTGCGTAAAAAGAAGACTGCGAAAAAAATATGGATTATCCTGGCGTTCCTGGTGCTGCCTCCGTTTGTACTCTGGGGCTCGGGGAGCCTCATGCGCAGCAAAACACAAGCTGATTTCAAAGGGAAAATTTTTGGTAAAACAATTTCCTATTTAGAATACAGGGATGCGCTGGATGCCGTAAAAAATTCCGGCATAATGCAATTTGGGGATAAGTTCTCGGAAATAGAGAAGCATCTTAATCTGGAATCGCAAGCCTGGGACAGACTTATACTGCTGCATGAAGCAAAGAAACGAAAAATAGACGCAACTGACCGGGAGGTCATAGGATTAATCGAAAGTTATCCTTTCTTTCAGAGAAAGGGCGCATTTGACAATAGGATATATTCTGAATTACTCCAGTATGTCTTTCATACCAAGCCCCGCGTGTTCGAAGAACAAACCCGCCAAAATCTTATGCTATCCAAACTTTATGAAGATGAGACGAAAAATATAACAGTCTCTGAAAAAGAGGCCAAGGATGAGTATAGAAAGCTTAACGAACAGATAAGCATAGACTATATTGCCGGCATACCGCTTGAGCTTACAAAAGACCTGGCGCCGTCAGAACAAGAGGTTAAAGATTATTTTGCCAAGGATCCTTTGCAATTTAAACAGCCCCTCTCCTTTAATGTGGAGTACCTTACCATAGATAACGAAAGTAAAATGAAGGATGTAATCTTACGCATAAATAAAAAAGAGGAATTTAGTAAAATCGCCAAGGAAACAGGCCTTAGCCTTAAAGAAACAGGGTTATTTACGCAGGCAGACC
>JAQUAH010000162.1 GCA_028687345.1 Candidatus Omnitrophota bacterium
AGATTCTTTTAGTTTGGCTGTTGCAATTACCCGCCTTAATTCTTCCACATTTGAAGTAGTGGCATTTATGGCCACATAATAGGTCTTGGTGATATTGGCAATACACCATGCCAAAGAAGTCTTGCCAATTCCGGGTGGGCCATAGAGTATAAGTGAGCTTAAACGGTCGGCCTCAATTGCCCTGCGCAATAACTTACCCTTACCTAAGATATGCTCCTGGCCGACAAACTCCTCTAAGTTTAACGGCCGCATGCGCACAGCCAAAGGCAGGTTCTTTAGGTTTTCTTTGCTTTCTTCTTTAAAAAGGTCCATAGAATAACGCGTTATCCCGCACCGCAACGATGTAGAGGTGCGGGATTTTTTCGCAGACGTCAGAGTTATCTTAATAACAATGACTACAACTTATGTCGTTCTCCGAACTCCATAAGTTGTCTGCTCAAAAAAAATCCCCGCAATGTGCCGTTGGAGTGATAGTCTGAACCTATTTGGTTTCAGGTGGGCGCCCTCTCATTTACGCCAATGGCGTTAATGAAGTTCGGGCTCCCTTGATATTGGTGTTGGTTCAACAATTATCAAATTTCCAACGTGCACAGCAGGGATATTCAAAGTGTAAATATAGTATAACACATATTAAAAATAAGTCAACCTTTAACGAATTTTCGCCTGAAACTTTTCTGTTAAAATATTACAAAGCGATGCATGCGTAGGTTGAATTTCTGCCTCGGTTAATGTCCGTTCATCAGAACGATATGTAAGGGAAATGGTCAGGCCCCGGTAGCCGGGAGGGATCTGTTCTCCATGATAATAATCTATAATTTTTACCTCTCTTAACTGCGGCTTGCCTTTTTCTTGCAAGGCCGCAAGAAGTTCCTGAATCAATACATTATCCCTGAGGATAAAGCTTATATCCCTTGCTATAGCGGGATATTTAGGGGGGCTTAGGAATTCTTTCTTAAGCCGGCCAAAGGTAAAAATCCTCTCCAAAGAAACCTCTAGCACGCATACCTCTTTATTTTTTATGCTAAACTTATCCAGCATCTCCCTTCTCAAACCCCTCATCGTCCCTACTTTTTCTCTCTCTACATAGATGTCGATTATCAGGGAGTCTGCCTCAGCCTGAAAAATATAATTCTTTATACCCAGCCTCCCAAAGAGCGCTTCAACTATGCCTTTTAAATGCAACAGGCTGACTTCATCTTTTATCAGGCCCTGTTTTAGCAACCAGGATTTTACACCGCTTAAAGCTATGCCCAAAAACAACTCCTCCTTAGGCAGCGATTCTGACCAGGAAAAGGAATTAGCTATCTCAAAAATATTTACATATTCTTGTTTCTGGTTAAGGTTATTGGCAATACAACGCAGGAGACTTGGTATTAGTGCGGGCCTTAAAACCTCCTGCTCTTTGCTCAGGGGGTTGAGTATTTCTATTATCCTGTCCCTTTCCTGCCCCCCGTCAGTTAATAAATCGCTGTCGATAAGGTTATAGGTAATTACCTCATTCAGCCCCAGGCCCAATAAAATATCCTTTATCTCCAGGACGAAATCCCTTGCTGTAACTTGAGTTAACTGCGGTTTTACCGCCGGCAATTGGGAGGGTATGTTTTCGTATCCGAATAAACGGGCTATCTCCTCCATCAAATCTATTTCCAGCTTAACATCCTGGCGGTATGAAGGCACCGTGACTTCAAATTTCTTTTTACTGTTTATTTTTGTTTTGAATGCCAACTCCTCTAAAATCTTTTTTATTTTGGGGGGAGGAATATTCACGCCGAGTATTTTTGACACCCGGCCTGATTCTAAATTAATCTTTGCCGGTTTAATCTTGAGCATCCCTGACGTCAGCACTACTGTGCATTTACCGCCAGCCACGCTTTCTATTAATTGGGCTGCTTTGTAAGATGCAAACTCGACTATTCCTAAATCTATACCTCTTTCAAATCTGTATGCTGACTCGCTCTGCACGCCTAGGGCCTGCCTTGCGCGGCGCACCAGAACCGGATTAAAAACAGCTGCCTCTAAAAGTACATTATTTGTCCCCTCGGTTACCTCAGTATCCTTACCTCCCATTACTCCGGCAATGGCTACAGCTTTTTCTTTATCCGCAATTACCAGGTTTGAAGGCGCCAACGTCCTTGGTTCGCCATCAATAGTAATTATCTTTTCTTTATCTTTGGCGCGGCGCACAAATATCGTATCCCCATTTAATCTGTCCAAATCAAAGGCGTGCAGAGGTTCTCCACATTCAAATAAAATATAATTGGTGATATCCACAATGTTATTGACGCTGCGCAAACCAACCAGCTCTAGCCTTTGCTTAATCCAGTCTGGAGACGCAGAGACTTTCACATCTTTAATTATTCTGGCGTTATAAAGGCTGCAGTCTTTTTTATCTTCAATTTTAATCTGGAAATCAGGGTGCCGGGTTACGGCTATTGGGTGCTTGGCTAAGAACCGCACAGGGAGTTTTAGTTTCTTGCCGGTAATCGCTGCTACTTCGCGGGCTATGCCGATGATGCTCAAACAATCCGGCCGGTTGGAAGTTATTTCTATTTCAAAAACAAAATCTCCATCGCGCCCTTC
>JAQUAH010000055.1:0-2220 GCA_028687345.1 Candidatus Omnitrophota bacterium
TTCTGGTAAGCTACAATTACCTCATCGCTGTTGCTAAAGATTTTATTTGCGCCTCTTGCACCTGATTTTTCTTTGGAAATATAAGACGTGCCTAAAATAATATCCTGTGTAGGCGTAACTATCGGCCGGCCGTCTGCCGGAGAAAATATGTTGTTTATGGAAAGCATGAGGATTTTGGCTTCAAGTTGCGATTCTAAGGATAAGGGAACGTGCACCGCCATCTGGTCGCCGTCAAAATCGGCATTAAACGCAGTGCAGACTAAAGGATGGATTTTTATGGATTTGCCTTCGATTAAAACCGGTTGAAATGCCTGAATGCCTAAACGATGCAGGGTCGGTGCGCGGTTCAAAAGCACAGGGTGGTCCTTAATTACTTCGTCTAAAATATCCCAGACCTCTATTTTGCCGCGCTCTACCATACGGCGCGCGCCTTTTATCGTATGCACAAAACCTTTTTCTCTGAGTTTCTTTATAATAAAAGGCTGGAATAATTCCAGGGCCATCTGCTTAGGAAGACCGCATTCATGAAGCTTGAACTCCGGCCCCACAACAATAACTGAACGGCCGGAATAATCCACGCGTTTGCCCAGTAGGTTTTGCCTGAACCTGCCCTGTTTACCCTTAAGCATGTCTGAAAGGGATTTTAGCGGCCGGTTATTCGCGCCTATCACCGGCTTTCCATGCCTTCCATTATCAAGAAGGGCATCCACTGCTTCCTGAAGCATGCGCTTTTCATTACGAATAATTATCTCCGGCGCGTTTAACTCCATAAGTTTTTTTAAGCGGTTATTACGGTTGATTACGCGGCGGTACAAATCATTAAGATCAGAGGTAGCAAACCTTCCGCCGTCTAACGGCACTAGGGGCCTTAGGTCAGGCGGAATAACGGGAAGTATTTCTAATACCATCCATTCAGGCTTGTTCCCCGATTTCTTAAAATCTTCAATTATTTTTAGTGATTTTAACCCCTTACGGTTACTTAATATATCCTTTGACTTCTCCATGTCCCGGCGAAGTTTACGGCACTGGCTATCAAGGTCTAACTCTTTTAATAAATCCCTTACTGCCTCCGCACCTATCTTGGCCTTGAAATTGCTGCCGTATTTGGCTACTGCCTCCTGGTATTTTTCTTCGCTTAAAAGCTCCTTTTTCTTTAAAGAGGTATTGCCCGGGTCAACCACCACATACTCTTCGTAATAAATAATCTTTTCTAAATCCCTTAAGCCGATATCCAGTAATGCCGACATACGGCTGGGCACGGCCTTAAAAAACCAGATATGCGTAACCGGGGCAGCCAATTCAATATGCCCCATGCGTTCGCGCCTTACAGAGGAGCGGTCAACCGTAACCGCGCAACGGTCGCAGGTAATCCCTTTGAATTTTATCCCTTTATACTTGCCGCAATTACATTCCCAGTCACGTACCGGCCCAAAAATCTTCTCGCAGAATAAACCGTCTTTTTCCGGCTTAAGGGTACGTTAATTAATCGTCTCTGCCTTTCTGACCTCTCCGCGAGACCAGGCTTTTATCACTTGCGGCGATGCGATTTTTATGCCTATGCTATCAAATAAAACTATCTCGTCCATTATTTTAATTTCTCCGTTCTGATATCCAGCCCCAGCCCCTGCAACTCTTTAATCAAAACATTGAAAGACTCCGGTACGCCATGGCTTAAACGCTGTTCGCCTTTGACGATAGCTTCATAAATACGGGTCCTGCCTGAAACATCATCGCTCTTTACGGTAAGCATCTCTTGAAGCGTAAAAGCTGCGCCATATGCTTCTAAGGCCCAGACCTCCATCTCTCCTAATCTTTGGCCGCCAAACTGTGCTTTACCGCCTAAGGGTTGTTGTGTAACCAGGGAATATGGCCCTATGGAGCGGGCGTGTATTTTTTCATCAACCAGATGGATTAATTTCATAATATATAGGTAACCCACGGTTATTTTATGGTCAAAGGGTTCACCGCTATAGCCATCGTAAAGGGTAATCTTTCCGTCTTGCGGCAAATTAGCTTTCTTAAGCATCTCCTTAATCTCTGCTTCCTTGGCGCCGTCAAAAACCGGGCAACTTACATATAATCCTAATACCTTAGCTGCCCAACCAAGATGCGCCTCTAAAATCTGGCCTACATTCATACGGGAAGGGACTCCTAACGGATTAAGCACTATCTCAACAGGCGTACCATCAGGCATATAAGGCATATCTTCCTCAGGGACAA
>JAQUAH010000055.1:2230-10152 GCA_028687345.1 Candidatus Omnitrophota bacterium
AATTTATCGCCTTCGGCTAGCCTGCGCTTGGTGGCAATATAAACCACCACTCTCTTTAACACCCCTGCCGGCAATTCATCTCCCCGCCTTACCTTCTCAATCTCCTGTTCCTCTTCGGAGATTAACTCCTGTATCTGTTCGTCAAAAGATGCTGCCAGAATTTTTGCCTCTTCGTTCTCGCTAAAATCATACTTTTCTACCCTTTTCTTATCTATTCCTAATACCTGGCTTAAGCGGTTGATTTTTTCCGTGTTCACAAATTCTATTTCTTGTTTGTAGTAAGCTTTTAATTCTTTAATCTTAGCCAGCTCTTTGGTTTTTTCTTCCTTTGATTTTCTGCCCCGGTCCTTGCGTTGAAAGATATGCACGTCTATGACTACGCCCTCTACGCCCGGAGGCACGATTAAAGATGTGTCTCGTACATCACCGGCCTTTTCTCCAAAAATTGCCCGCAACAGCCTTTCTTCGGGAGACGGCTCAGAATCTGTTTTAGGGGTTATTTTACCTACCAGGATATCTCCGGGTGTTACCTCGGCACCCATGCGGATTACTCCTGTTTCGTCCAAATTACGCAGGGCTTCTTCGCTTACATTGGGTATATCCCGGGTAATTTCTTCATTGCCAAGGCGGGTCTCGGTTGCCTCTGTCTCAAATTCTTCTATATGTATAGAGGTAAAGGCGTCTTCTCTAACCAATTTTTCATTAATTAATATAGCGTCTTCAAAATTATAGCCGCGCCAGGGCATAAAAGCAGCCAATACATTTCTTCCCAGGGCTAATTCTCCGTCTTTGGTTGCTATGCCATCAGCAATAGGCTCTCCCTTTTCTATGGATTGGCTTAATTTTACTATAGGCCGTTGATTCAAACAGGTATCTGCGTTGGTGCGCAAAAACTTTTTAAGATGGTAGGTTTTCTTTCCGATAGTAATTAAAGACGAATCAACGCTGGTTACCCTGCCGGAGTCTTCTGCTATAACCACTGTCCCGGAATCACGGGCAACTCTTTCTTCCATCTGTGTACCTACCAAAGGAGATTCGGTAATCATTAACGGTACTGCCTGCCTCTGCATATTTGACCCCATCAATGCGCGGTTGGCATCATCATGCTCCAGGAACGGGATAAGAGAGGCAGCTACAGAAACCAGCTGTTTAGGAGAAACATCCATATACTGTACCTGCTTTGCAGCAACTTTGGGGAAATCGTCTTTATAGCGGCAGGAAACTTCTTTTTCCGCAAAATATCCTTCGCTGTCTAACGGCACATCTGCCTGTGCAATAACTTTATCCTCTTCAATGTCGGCAGTGAGGTATTCAATTTTTTTGCTAACCTTTCCGTCTTCTACCTTACGATAGGGAGTCTCAAGTAACCCTAAGGAATTCACTCTTGCATAACTGCTTAAAGAAGCGATTAGGCCGATGTTCGGTCCTTCAGGAGTCTCAATAGGGCAAACCCTGCCGTAATGCGAAGGATGTATATCCCTTACCTCAAAACCAGCGCGTTCACGGGATAAGCCTCCGGGCCCTAAGGCACTTAACCTTCTCTTGTGCGTCATTTCAGCAAGCGGATTTACCTGGTCCATAAATTGAGATAGCTGGCTGCGGGCAAAGAAATCGCGCACTTGATTGGATAAAAGCTTTGAATTTATAAGGTAATGCACATTAAGATTATCAAATTCTGCTAATATGCTTAATCTCTCTCTAATGGAACGCTCAACGCGGGCAAGGCCGATCCTTACCTGGTTTTGGACCAATTCTCCTACGGTCTTTACCCGGCGGTTCCCTAAGTGGTCTATATCGTCAATCTTGCCGATGCCTTCCTGCAATTTAATCAGGTATTCTATAACTTTGAGCACGGTGGAAGAATCAAGTATTCTTTTTTCTAACGACACATCCATGCCTAATTTTCTATTTAAGATAAATCTGCCTACCCTTTCCAAATCATATCTGCCGGGCTCAAAAAATAAACGGTAGAATAACGCCTCTGCGGCTTCTTTGGTAATTGGTTCTGTCGGCCGCATCTTACGGTAAAAATCCAGGTACGCCTCTTCTTTATTTTTAGTGTAATCTTTTTTGAGGGTATTGGTTATTTCAGGGTATTCCTTGCCGAATGCGGCAATGATTTCATTATCCTGGGAGAACCCTAGGATTCTCAAAATCTGCGTGGCAGGGAAATTCCGGCGCCTATCAACATAGGCTAAAATTGTCTCTGACAAATCGTACTTAAATTCAAGCCATGCCCCCCGATAGGGAATAATCCTGCCGTAAAATATCTTTTTCCCGGTAGGATGCGTTTCTTCTTCGAAAGAAACACCCGGTGAACGCTGGAGCTGGCTTACCACTACGCGTTCATCTCCGTTAATGATAAATGTCCCTGTCTCGGTCATTAAAGGTATTTCGCCAAAATAAGCATCCTGTTCTTTTGTCTCGCGGGGAGTGCTTAGCCTGAATTTTACTTTCAGGGGTGCGGCGAAAGTTAAAGCGCGTGTCCTTGATTCAGAGATATTATATTTTGGTTTGCCAAGCGTGTAACTTATGAACTCCAGTTTTATAGAACGGTCGGCATTCTCAATCGGGAACATCTCTGCAAATACTTCCTGCAGCCCCTGGTGCTTTCTTTCTAGGGCAGGAGTATCTATCTGAAGAAATTCACGGTAGGCATCAAGCTGTACCTCTAAAAGATTAGGGAGGTCATAAATTTCTTTTAGTTTAGCGAAGCTTCTGCGTTTAATCATAGTTTTTCTCGCACATTTTCCAATTAACCCGTATCTTGTCATGGGACAGCCCCCTGGGGGAACAGTCCCTACTGCCTGTTATTTTAATTCGACTGTAGCCCCTGCTGCTTCAAGCTTTTTCTTCATCTCTTCGGCCTCTTCTTTAGTAACGCCGTCTTTGATTGGTTTTGGTGCGGCATCTACTAAATCTTTAGCCTCTTTTAGGCCCAGGCTCGTCATTGCGCGGACTTCCTTTATGACTGCAATTTTATTTCCACCTGAGCTGGTTAATACCACCGTAAAAGCGCTCTTTTCCTCCGCAGCGGCGGCTTGACCAGCTCCAGCAGCACCTGCAGGAGCAGCCATCATCGGCATATTAGCCTTTACCCCAAACTTCTCCTCAAGGGCTTTAACTAAATCCGATAGCTCCAGGACCGTCATGCCCTCTATGGATTTTACAAATTCCTCTAATTTTTCTGTAGCCATTTTTCCTCCTTTAAGTTGTTTTTTTCTGTTTTATCTGCTCTAAACAATAAACGAACTTTGCTATAATTTGGTTTAGGGTAATGACAATTCCGGAAATCGGGGAATTTAATGTCATCACTAGCTGCGCCCTTAAAACATCCCTGGAAGGAATCTGGGCCATTGACTCGATATCCTTCTTCTCTAAAACCTGTACCTGGGGATCCTTTAATACACCGCCTTCCAGTTTCAACTGTTCATGGTCTTTGGAAAAATTGTATAGAACCTTGGATACGTCTACGGGCTCATCCTTAACAAATATCAATCCGCACGGGCCCTCTACAGATTTAACTAAAGTTTCTAATCCTGAACCCGCCAGGGCGCGCCTGGCAACGCTATTTTTAGTTACAAAGAGATTGGCCTTTGAATTCTTTAAATTCTTCCTCAAAGCAGTTAAATGGGGGCTGGAGAGTCCGGAATATCTTATGATAAAAACAGCGTTTGATTCTTTAATTGTATTTTTTATGTTACTCTCGGAGATCTCTTTGATTAGCAGTCCTATTTTTTTCATATGGCTACCCTTAATCCGGGATTCATGGATGTAGAAATTGAAAAACTCTTTATGAATTTTCCCTTTATCGAAGAAGGCTTTGCTTCATTCAGGGCCTCTAAAACACGGGAGATATTATCGTATAGTTTATCTTCGCTAAAAGAAACCTTGCCAACTGACAGATGGATGCCTCCCTGCTTATCCACGCGAAATTCAACCTTTCCCTTTCTTACATCCTCTATTGCCTTTACTACGTCATTGGTTACGGTGCCTGTCTTGGGGCTAGGCATCAATCCGCGCGGACCTAAAATCTTTCCTAAGCGGCTTAAGTCCTTCATCATTTCCGGAGTAGCAATAGCGCAGTCAAAATCCAAAAATCCGGCATTTACCTTATCAATCAAATCATTTGCGCCCACATAGTCTGCATTGGCGTCTCTAGCGAGTTTATCATGCTCCCCCTTGCAAAAAACCGCTACCCTGATCTTTTTGCCTGTGCCGTGCGGCAGGACCACTGTGCCGCGCACCATCTGTTCCGACTTTTTAGTATCTATGTTCAAATTAAAATGCATATCTAGCGAGCCGTCGAACTTAGGGGTAGCCATTTTCTTAAGGCAGGCAATACCTTCCTTAAGTTGATAAACCTTTTCTTTATCCACCTGTTTTTCAGATTCCTTATACCTTTTACTGCGTGTTTTCATAATCTATTTAACCCTCAACAACAATGCCCATGCTCCTGGCAGTGCCTTCCACAATCTTAATCGCCTGTTCTAAATTTGATGTATTGATATCCTGCATTTTCTGCTTGGCAATCTCTTCAACCTGCTTTTTGGTAACTTTTCCGATTACTTCTTTGCCTGCCGTCCCTGATGCCTTGGCTAAATTCGCAGCCCGTTTAAGCAATACCGAAGAAGGAGGGCTTTTTATGATAAATGAGAAAGACTTGTTTTCATAAACACTGATTACTACCGGTAAAATTAATCCATCGCGGCCCTTGGTCTGTTCGTTAAATTGTTTGCAGAATTGCATTATATTTACGCCGTGCTGGCCTAATGCAGGGCCTACCGGCGGGGCAGGGTTTGCCTGGGCTGCGCTAACATGTAATTTTATCTGTGCTACAACTTTTTTTGCCATCGATTAAATTTTTTCTACCTGCCAATACTCTAATTCTACCGGTGTCGCCCGGCCAAAGATAGAAACGCTGACCTTAATTTTGCCCTTCTCAGGATGAATCTCGTCAATGGTGCCGTTAAAATTCAGGAAAGGCCCCTCTATAACCCTTACCTGCTCGCCTTTTTCAAAAATAATTTTAGGGCTTGGTTTAGCCTGGGTTTCTTTAGTCCGTTTTAAGATGTTTTCAACTTCGTTGTCAGGCAAAGGCATAGGTTTTCTCCCCAGGCCGATGAAACCGGTTACGCCTGGTGAGGTCTTGACAAAAAGATAAGTCTGTTCATTCAATTCCATTTCTACCAGGAGATACCCGGGAAAGAATTTTCTTTGCGATATCTTTTTTTTGCCTGAACGTACCTCTGAAACCTGCTCAGTAGGGATAATTATGCTGCTAATCAAATCTGCTAAGCCTGCAGCAACCACCTTGTTTTCCAAAGACGATTTGACTTTATCTTCGGAACCTGTCTGCGTGTGTACAACGTACCATTTTTTCATTTATTTAAATAATATGGTTAGTAATTTTGAAAGAAAAATATCAACTAACCCGATAAATACGGCTACTATGGCTGTAACCACGATAACTACAATCGTTGAGTCGATTAATTCCTGCCTGGTTGACCATGCAACCTTGCTTAATTCTAATCTCACCTCTTTTAAAAAATTTACCGGTTTGCTGATTACATTCATTTTTTTACGCCTAAGATACCTTCTGTGCTTTCCAAATTAGACAGCAGGAGCGGCAGGACTTGAACCTGCAGTCACGGTTTTGGAGACCGTTGGTTTGCCATTAACCGACGCCCCTAACTTATTTTATTTCCTTGTGTGGGGTATGCTTACGACAGGACCTACAGAATTTGCTGATTTCCAATCTGTCCTGATGCTTTTTCTTGTTTTTTTTCGTTGTATAATTCCTGTTACGGCAAACCGTGCATTCCAGAGTAATAATTTCACGCATTTAATGAGCAGACAACTTACGGAGCGTTTCCTTACGTCATAGCGACGTAAGTTGTAGCCCACAGGGCGTCTGCGAATTAATCCGCCAAAGTACTTTGGCGGATAAGTTCGGACAAAACTTTAAAGGTGCCTCACTTAAGCTGGAGACGGGAATCGAACCCGTGACCCCGTCCTTACCAAGGACGTGCTCTGCCGACTGAGCTACTCCAGCAGGCTTCTTTCAGAATAGCCTCGTCGACAATCTTTTCTAAAGTAAAAAAAACTCCCCACAGAATTTTTCTTCAAAAAATTCTTTGTCTTATGTTCAAAACTATAATTAGGGAATCGTTAAAACCTTAAACTTGCGAAGCACTTAAGTATATATTAAGATTTCTGATTTGTCAACTATTTTTTATGTTTTTGTTAGATTTATAAAATCTTGTATCGTAAGCTTCTCCGGGCGTATCTTTGCGTCAAGATTAAAATTGCATAGAAACCTCCGGAGTTTTTCTGCAGGGATAATGTTTTTGAGGCTGTTTCTTAAGGTCTTCCTTCTTTGGTTAAACGCCTGCCTTATAATCCGGAAAAATAATTTTTCCTCAGATTTTTTTAAAGGCAGCTTCTTTTTTAACTCTAACCTTAAAAAACAGGAATCCACTCCAGGGGGAGGAAAAAATGAGTTTCTCTTAATCTTCAGGATTATCCGGGGCTTGAAATAATACTGCACAAAGCAACTAAGGCTGCCGTATGTCTTTGAGCCACTGGCAGCGCATATCCTTAAGGCAAATTCCTTCTGGACAGTAATAAATACTGTATCGATGACTTGCCTAAAATTAATCAGGCGCTCTATGATAGGAGTGGATATATAATAAGGGATATTTCCCAGTATCTTTACTTTTTTTCTGGAAAAGTGTTTCTTGAAATCAAACCGCAGTATGTCCTGGTTGATTATTTCAACATTTGAATATTCCTGCAACAGGCTCTTTAAGTGCCCGCAAAGGCCCTCGTCGATTTCCAGGGCATAAATTTTACTTACCTGCCTTGCAATCAGGCTGGTCAATGCCCCGGTTCCTGCGCCTATCTCTAAGACCGTGTCTTGCCCAGCGAAATTACAGGCCTGGACGAGTTTCTTTTGGATATTCTTATCAACGAGAAAGTTTTGTCCTAATCTTTTTTTTGGTTTATAGTACATTTTGCGGCAAGCTTTATCGCCTCAATCAACGAATTAGGGTTGGCTAAATCAGGGTTTCGGGCAATATCAAATGCAGTTCCGTGCAGGGGAGAAGTTCTGACAAATGGCAGGCCCAGCGTCATATTGACTCCGGTATCAGATCCATATAATTTTAAAGGTATAAGCGCCTGGTCATGATACATCGCAATTACACAATCATACTCGTTTCTCGTTGCTTTATAAATCGCTACATCAGCTGGCAATGGGCCGTCAAGCTGCATCCTTAATCTTCGCCTTAATTTTTGAATAACAGGCTTGATATGCTTATTTTCCTCGTTTCCGATAAGCCCGTTATCAGAGGCATGAGGGTTTAATCCGCAGACAACCATCCTGGGGGATGCAAGAGCAAACATTTCTTTTATACCCTTGTGAGTCAAAAAAATAGTTTTTAAGATTTTCTCTTTATTTATCTTAAGAGGCACATCTTTAAGAGGGATATGCCGGGTAACCAGGCCAATCCTTAAATCTTTGTTTAAAAGCAACATTACGAAATCTTTTGTATGAGTCTGCTTTGCAAGATATTCGGTATGGCCTCTAAATTTAAATCCGGCTAGGCTAACTGCCTCCTTAGATACAGGGCAAGTCACCAGGCAATCTATTGCTTTGTCTTTGACTAATTCCAATGCCTTATCCAAATATTCTATTGAAGCCCTGCCATACTCAGCCTTGACTTTACCAAAAGAAAAGTTATCGCGTCTTACATTATTTAAATCGACTAACCGGAAAGTTGGCAGTTCTGAACCAAAGGTTTTTAGTTTGTTCAATACCCATCCATCTGCGATAATTACAAAATCTGCCAGATTTTTAAGTTTGGGGAGCGCCTTTAAAATCAGGCCTGCGCCTATGCCAGAGGGGTCACCCATGGTTA
>JAQUAH010000056.1 GCA_028687345.1 Candidatus Omnitrophota bacterium
TTTGCAAGGATTATCAGGGCACGCAGTCATCATACGGCGCGCTTAATCTCGGATTTGCCTGGAAATTCACGAATAACGTTTCGGCGATATTCGGGTACGATATCTATAATAACCATAATTTGACTGATACAGTAACTTTTCAGTTAGACATTGATTTTTAAAAATGGAAAGGGGGAGAAGAGATGATTAATGCAGGCGATACGGCGTGGGTTTTGATGTCATCGGCCCTGGTAATGTTAATGACTCCGGGGTTAGCTTTCTTCTATGGAGGCATGGTGCGCAAAAAGAATGTATTGAGCATCTTGATGCAATGTTTCATTGTATTGTGTTTACTAAGCGTGCAGTGGGTATTATACGGCTACAGTATTTCTTTTGCTCCGGGTGAGGGGTTTTGGGGTGGGTTTAAATGGTTTGGGTTAAATGGTGTGGGGCTGGAGCCTTACGCTGATTATGCCACAACTATACCTCATCAGGCGTTTATGATTTTTCAGGCAATGTTCGCCATAATCACCCCTGCTTTGATTCTTGGTGCTTTTGCCGAAAGGATGAAATTTTCTGCCTTTTTGATTTTTATATTGCTGTGGGCAACATTTGTGTATGGGCCGGTCTGCCACTGGGTATGGGGCGTAGGGGGATGGTTAAGAAAATTAGGCGCACTTGATTTTGCCGGCGGGACAGTCGTGCATATTAATGCTGGTATCGCTGCTTTAGTTACCGCGTTGATAATCGGTAAAAGAAAGAATATCGAGAAAAACATACCGGCTCCGCATAATATGCCTTTTGTAGTATTGGGTACGGCGTTACTTTGGTTTGGATGGTTTGGATTCAATGCGGGCAGCGCTTTGGCAGCAAATGGCCTTGCAACAAATGCATTTGTAGTAACCAATACTGCTGCTGCCGCAGCAGGCTTAAGTTGGGCATGTATAGAATGGCTGCGTAATGGTAAGCCGACAATATTTGGCGTAGCCAGCGGCGCTGTGGCAGGTTTGGTGGCAATTACTCCTGCCGCAGGTTTTGTAAGCGTAATCCCGGCAATAATCATTGGGATACTGGTGAGTGTATTTTGTTTTACCGCGGTGAGTATCATCAAACCTAAGATGGGCTATGACGATGCCTTAGACGCATTTGGGGTGCATTGTATTGGAGGTATCTGGGGTGCTCTAGCAACAGGTTTATTTGCTTCTAAAGCAGTAAACTCAAGCGGTGCAGATGGTTTACTTTTTGGTAACCCGAAACAATTTATAGTCCAGCTTACCGCAGTTTGTGTCACCCTTGTCTATTCATTTGTGGTAACTATGATAATTTATAAGGCGGTAGATTTAATCATAGGTGTGCGGGTCAGTGAAAAAGAAGAATCTATGGGGCTTGACCTTACCCAGCATCATGAAAGAGCCTGTACTGTTTTAGAATAGGAGGTATTTATGAAATTGATTATCGCAATAATTCAGCCGGATAAATTAGAGGAAGTGAAAGAAGAGCTTTATAGAGTAGAAGTTAATCTAATTACCGTGAATGAGGTCTTAGGGCATGGCCGTCAGAAAGGAGTTACAGAGATTTATCGCGGGGCAAAAGAGAGCGGTAACCTTTTGAGAAAAATCCGCTTGGAGATTGCGGTGAATGAAAATTTTGTAGAGCCAACAATTAAAGCGATCGTGAAGGGCGCTAAGACTGGCGAGACCGGAGACGGAAAGATATTTGTGTTGGATCTTAAAGAATGCATACGTATCCGCACCGAAGAGCGCGGCGGGGTTGCAATTGGATGATAGGAAATTCAGGTTACCAAAAGAATAGTTTTTTTACTTGTATTATTGTAAGGCTAAATTTTAGGCACATTGTAGTGTAAAATTAGGCAAAGTTAGAGCAACGGACAGAGGCGTTCAGAATGGTCAAAGGTTTTGGCCATTATGGACGCTTTTTTATTTTTAAGCCCAAAAAGGAGGAAGCATGGCAAAGCAAAAAAAGAGGGTTACCAAGAGGATATCCGAAGTAAAGACTAAGAACCCTCTAGTAAACGGTAGTTTTGATGAAAAGGCAGCGCGGGATGTCCTGAAGTTAATCAAGGAGAAAGATATACAGATAGTTGATTTAAAATTTAATGATCTGCCGGGGCTGTGGCAGCATTTCTCCATTCCTGCGTCAGAATTGTTGGAAATGGACGATATTACCCGCTCAATTTGGGTAGACGGTATCGGTTTTGACGGCTCTTCAATACGCGGCTTCCAGAAAATTCAGGAATCGGATATGATTTTAATTCCCGACCCCGCCACGGCAATTATTGATCCGGTTTGCGAAGTGTCGACCCTAAGCCTTATCTGCGATATCTATGATCCTTTAACCCGAAAGCCTTATACTAGAGACCCCCGTTATATTGCCAAGAAAGCAGAGAGGTATCTCAAGGACAGCGGTATAGCTGATACGGTATATTTTGGCCCGGAAGCAGAGTTCTTTATCTTTAACAGCGTCCGTTTTGACCAGACCGAAAATTCAGGTTATTACTTTATCGATTCTGACGAGGCAGATTGGAATACCGGACGCGACGAAAATCCCAATCTGGGATACAAGATACGTTTTAAGGAAGGATATTTTCCCGTCCCTCCTCATGACTCGATTCAGGATTTAAGAAGCAGGATAATCCTGAAAATGAAAGAGTCGGGTATCAATGTTGAGGTGCACCATCACGAAGTTGCAACAGCCGGCCAGTGCGAAATAGATATGAAATTTGATAAACTGACCAAAATGGGCGACAACCTCTTGCTTTACAAATACATTATCAAGAATATGGCAAAAAAGGCCGGAATGGTGGCAACCTTTATGCCCAAGCCGCTTTTTGCAGACAATGGCTCGGGAATGCATTGCCATCAAAGCCTTTGGAAAAAAGGCGTAAATCTTTTTTACGACAAAAATGGCTATGCCTTTCTAAGCCAGACTGCCAAATATTACATTGGCGGGCTCCTAAAACACGCCAATAGCTTAATGGCATTTTGCGCGCCGACAACCAATTCTTACAAAAGGCTGGTTCCCGGTTATGAGGCTCCTGTGAATTTGGTTTATTCTGCCCGCAACCGTTCAGCAGCAGTAAGAATACCGATGTATTCAGATAATCCCAAATCAAAGAGGATAGAGTTCCGTCCTCCTGACCCGGCATGTAATGGTTACCTTGCTTTTAGCGCAATGCTTATGGCGGGTCTTGACGGCATACAGCATAAGATTGACCCGGGAGAGCCCTTGGATGTGGATTTATTTGAATTAGGCGAAGAAGAAATGAATAAAATTGCCACAGTTCCTTCTTCTTTGCGCAGGGCGGTAGATGCTTTGGAAGCTGACCACGATTACCTCTTAAAGGGCGGCGTATTCACCAAAGATGCAATAGATATCTGGCTTGAGTATAAACGTAAAAGAGAGATAGACCCTGTTAGGATGCGCCCGCATCCATACGAATTCTACCTTTACTTTGATATTTAGTATTGAATACTTGCGGGGTGTAATCTTCTGCCCCGCAAAATTTTATTTTTATGTGATTAAATTTTAAGCAAAGGCAATAATATGGATATCTTAGAAGCGAATATTGTTGAACTGAACGATTCCCTGTATAAAGAAAAACAAGGCATTCTCTATAAATATGTCTTGGAAGCTGTTGAAAAACCGTTGATTGAGCGTGCCTTAGAGCGCACGTATGGTAATCAGCTAAAAGCAGCCAAGATATTGGGGATTAATCGTAATACCATACGCACCAAGATTAAAAAATTGGGGATTGATCCCGCTAAATGGAAGATATAACCATGAAATATAACCACTTACCTCCAAAACAAGGGCTTTATGACCCGCGCTTTGAACATGATTCTTGCGGGGTAGGTTTTGTCTGTGATATAAGGGGGAAGAAATCTAATGAAATAATTCGGCAGGGCCTGGAAGTTTTAAGGCGTTTGGCTCATCGCGGGGCAACCGGTGCAGACCCGAAAACCGGAGATGGCGCAGGGATATTAATTCAGATTCCGCACCGCTTTTTTACAAAGGTATGCGCTGAAATAGGAATTGATTTACCCTGCGAGGGCGACTACGGTACAGGCTTGATATTTCTGCCTCCTGATAAAAAAGAACGCCAGTATTGTAAGAAAGTATTCGCCAAATTTATTAGAGAAGAAGGCCAGATTCTTTTAGGTTGGCGAAATGTTGCGGTTGATGATTCTGATATAGGAAAGACTGCCAGAGAGACTCAACCGGCTATCGAGCAGGTTTTTATTGCCAAAAATAAAAAGGTCAAAGACCAGCTTACTTTTGAAAGAAAGCTTTATATTATCAGAAAACTTATCGAAAACTCAATTCGTATATCAACCCTAAAACAGAAGCAAATTTTCTATATCACCAATTTATCCAGCCGCACAGTTTCTTATAAGGGATTGCTTATGCCCCAACAGCTGGATAAGTTCTTTCTTGACTTAAAAGATGAAACCTTAGAGAGTGCTTTGTGCCTGGTTCATTCCCGTTATAGCACCAATACATTTCCTACCTGGGATTTATCGCAGCCATTCAGATTCCTTGCCCATAACGGAGAGATAAATACCTTGCGGGGTAATATCAATTGGATGCGTGCGCGGGAAGGCCTATTAAGAAGTGATTTATTCGGGAAAGATTTAAAAAAGATACTTCCTATCATTGTGCCTGGCGGGAGCGACTCAGCAACAATAGATAATTGTTTCGAGCTATTAGTCTTAGCCGGCCGGTCGCTTGCCGAAGCAATGATGATGCTTATTCCGTGTGCTTGGCAGCAGGATAATTTTATGGATGAGAAATTAAGGGCCTTCTATAAGTACCAGGCCTGTTTAATGGAGCCCTGGGATGGTCCGGCTGCGATTGTATTTAGCGATGGTATAAGGGTTGGTGCTAGTTTAGATAGAAACGGCCTGCGTCCTTGCCGTTACATCATTACTAAAAGAAATACTGTAGTTATGGCCTCTGAAGTCGGCGTTTTAGATATTGACCCAAGCGATATCCAAACTTGCGGAAGGCTTGAGCCGGGAAAGATACTTTTTATTGATACCCAACGGGGCCGTATCATAGAGGATCAAGTGCTAAAAGGGTTAATCTCTAGAATACATCCCTATGGCCAGTGGATTAAGGAAGGTATGGTTGAACTTGATAACTTAAAAGTTACCAAGTTGCTAAGTCGGTGCGCAGTGAAGCGAAGCCTTCCCGGAGGGGGCCACGTCACCAGTGAAGATATTTTGACTCAACTAAAAGCCTTTGGATATACCCGCGAAGATTTAAAATTTATCATAAAACCGATGGTGGAAAATGCCCAGGAGCCGATAGGTTCTATGGGTTGCGATACTCCTTATGCAGTTCTATCGCAGAGGCCCCAGCTTTTGTACGCATATTTTAAGCAATTATTTGCGCAGGTTACCAATCCGGCAATCGATCCTATTCGCGAGGAATTAGTGATGAGCTTAGAGACTTATCTCGGTCCTGAAAAGAATATCCTAGAGGATTCCTCTAAGCATTGCCACAAATTATTGGTAAAAAGGCCGATACTTATAAACGAAGAATTAGAAAAAATCAGGCATATTAAAACGAATAACTTTAAAAGCAAGACCATTTCTTTATTGTTTAATATTCAAGAAAAGGATGCTTTCAGGAAAAAATTAGAAAAGATTTGTCAAGATGCAACAGATGCGATAAAAAAAGGTTACACCTTTATTATTTTAAGCGACCGGGGAGTGGACAAAAATAAAGCCGCATTACCGGCCTTACTGGCTACCGCAGCAGTACACTATCATCTGGTATCAGGTGCTCTGCGCAATCAGATTGGTATTATTGTGGAGAGCGCAGAACCAAGAGAGGTACATCATTTTGCTCTTCTCTTTGGCTATGGAGCTGATTGCATTAATCCATATCTTGCTTTTGAGGCAGTAAAATATTTCGTTGGAGATGAGTTAACGAATTTGAATCCAGAGAAGGCAATTCAGCGTTATATTAAGGCGTCTGAGAAAGGAATCCTAAAGATTCTCTCCAAGATGGGTATTTCTACTTTGCAAAGTTATCGCGGGGCGCAGATATTTGAAGCGGTGGGATTGAGCAGCGATGTTATTGATAACTATTTTAGCGGGACTGTTTCCAGAATAGGCGGTGCTAATTTAGATACTGTCGCTGCGGAATCATTATTACGGCATAAAGAGGCATTTTATGGATTAGAAACGCCGTTTTTAGAAACAGGGGGATTTTACCAGTGGAAAAGGGATGGCGAGTTTCATCTTTGGAATCCCGAAAGCATTGCTTTATTACAGGATGCGACAAGAAACCGTGACCTAAAAAAATACCGGGAATTTGCCCAGCTTATTAATAACCAAGCAAATAATCCTACGACATTGCGCAGCTTGCTTAAGTTTAAGCACAGAAAACCAATTCCTATTGAAGAGGTAGAACCCAAAGATGAGATTTTTAAGCGTTTTGCTACGGGTGCGATGAGCTTTGGTTCAATCAGCAAGGCCACTCACGAGACTATCGCTATTGCCATGAATAAGTTAGGTGCTAAATCAAACACCGGAGAAGGCGGAGAGGACCCAGCGCGTTTTATTGGTTTATCTAACGGGGATTCTAGGAGGAGTGCCATAAAACAAGTTGCTTCAGGCCGTTTTGGCGTTACCACGAATTATCTAGTAAATGCCGATGAATTGCAGATAAAGATAGCCCAAGGCGCAAAACCAGGCGAAGGTGGACAGCTCCCCGGATATAAGGTAAGCAGCATTATCGCCAAAACGCGTTATACGACGCCGGGAGTGACCTTAATTTCGCCTCCGCCGCACCATGATATTTATTCTATTGAAGACTTAGCGCAGTTAATCTTTGACCTAAAAAATGTAAACCCGAATGCGCGTATCAGCGTAAAATTGGTTTCTGAGGTTGGGGTAGGAACTATTGCTGCTGGAGTGGCTAAAGGCCACGCAGGCACGATCCTTATTTCAGGTGGAGATGGAGGGACCGGTGCCTCGCCTTTAAGCTCAATAAGACATGCAGGGCTTCCCTGGGAATTAGGTTTAGCTGAGACGCACCAAACATTGGTTTTAAATGATTTAAGGAGTAGGGTGCGCCTGCAGACCGACGGACAGATGCGTACCGGTCGCGATGTAGCCATCGCTTGCCTGTTAGGGGCAGAGGAATTTGGTTTCTGCACTTCGGTTTTGATTGTTTTAGGCTGCGTCATGCTTAGGCACTGCCATTTAAACAACTGTTCAGTGGGTATAGCTACTCAGGATAAAACCTTAGAGGCGAGATTTCCGGGTAAACCAGAATACATCATAAATTATTTTCATTTTGTGGCAGAAGAGTTACGCCAGATTATGGCCAGTTTAGGCCTACGCACCATTGATGAGATGGTGGGAAGAGCAGACTTACTCGAATTAAATAGCGATATCTTACCATGGAAGGCAAAACAAATTGATTTCTCAAAAATACTTTATAAACCTGAAGTAGCGAATACCATAGGAACTCATTGTACTGTAGAGCAGAATCATGAGATAAACAAAGTTTTAGATTTGAAACTAATCGAGTTAGCGAAACCCGCATTTGAAAAAGGCGAACCAGTGAGAGCGGCATTAGAGATAGATAATACAAATAGAACCACAGGCGCTACCTTAAGCGGTCGGGTATGCAAGGTTTTTGGAGAAGAAGGGTTTTTAGATGATAAGATTCATTTTAAGTTTAAAGGAGCGGCGGGCCAGAGTTTTGGAGCTTGGCTTGCTAAGGGCATCACCTTTGAGTTGGAAGGCATGAGTAATGATTATATAGGTAAAGGTATTTCTGGCGGAAAGATTATTGCCTATCCTGATAAACAGGCAAATTATAAATCAGAAGAAAATATCATTATTGGCAATACCGCGTTTTACGGCGCAATTTCCGGAGAGGCATATATTAGGGGAGTAGCAGGAGAAAGATTCTGCATCAGAAACTCTGGTCTAAATGCCGTAGTTGAAGGAGTAGGAGATCACGGGTGCGAGTATATGACTGGCGGAAGAGTCGTGGTTTTAGGAAAAACAGGAAGAAATTTTGCTGCTGGCATGTCTGGCGGGGTCGCTTATGTCTATGACGAAGACGGAAAATTTAAATACAGATGTAATCCAGAAATGGTGGAGCTAGAGAAGCTTTCTACGGATGATGTACGTACTATTTATAATCTGGTGAGCAACCACAATAAATATACACAGAGCGAAGTAGCCTACAGGATTTTGGATAATTTCAGCCGCTCAATATATAAATTTGTTAAGGTAATGCCCAGAGAATATAAACGGATTTTAGAGATGAAAGATATAGGAGAAATTCCCGAATTACAAGAGGTTTTGGATGGGTGATGTCAGAGGATTTTTAAAAGTAGAAAGGCAAGTAGCCAAATACAGACCTGTTTGTGAACGTATAAAGGATTTTGGCGAAGTAAACGTTTTTCCCGAGCCCGGGCATTCTCAAAAACAGGCCTCACGTTGCATGGATTGCGGCACGCCTTTTTGCCACTGGAGTTGTCCGATTGGAAATTATATTCCGGAATGGAATGATTTGGTATTTGGCGGGCATTGGCAGAGGGCATTTCAATTTTTGGCAGCGACTAATAATTTTCCGGAAATCACCGGAAGGATTTGCCCGGCATTATGCGAATATTCCTGTGTCCTGGGAATAAATGATGACCCCGTAACCATAAAAGAGAATGAACTGGCGATTATTGAGTATGCTTTTCAGAATGGCCTAGTTAAACCGAATCCGCCGCAGAAACGCACCGGGAGAGAAATAGCCATAGTGGGTTCAGGGCCAGCAGGCTTGTCTTTGGCGGACCAGCTGAATAAAGCCGGTCATTTAGTGGTAGTTTTTGAAAAAGCAGATAAAATCGGAGGGATACTGCGTTATGGTATTCCTGATTTTAAACTAGAAAAATGGATACTAGACCGCAGGATTGAAATTCTTAAAAGAGAAGGGATTGTATTTAATACCGGTGTTTATGTAGGTAAGGGGTTAAAGGTTGAATATTTGAAAAAAGAATTTGACGCTGTTTGTTTAGCCACAGGCTCAAGCGTACCCCGAGATTTAGATATAGAAGGCAGGTCTTTATCAGGGATTCACTTTGCGATGGATTACTTAGTTCAGTCTAATAAAAAGGTTAACGCAGAATTAATTACTTCTGATAAATTAATTGATGCTAAGGATAAAAGAGTTGTGGTGATCGGTGGCGGGGATACGGGTGCGGATTGTGTAGGAGTGGCGCATCGCCAAGGCGCAAAATGCGTGGTCCAGATAGAGCTTTTAGCTAAGCCGCCGGAATGCCGGACGCCAGATTATCCTTGGCCAAAGTATCCTGTGCTTTGTAAGACCACCACTAGCCATGAAGAAGGCGGGATAAGGGAGTGGTCAGTATCCACTAAAAAATTTAGTGGAGAAAACGGTCAGGTAAAAAAACTTTTCTGTCAGAGAGTAACCGAAGAAGCATCTGACAAAAAGTTTGAAATCGAGGCAGATTTGGTGATTTTAGCCTTAGGGTTTCTGCATCCCGAACATAATGGTTTAGTCAAAGATTTAGGCTTAGAACTTGACTCAAGAGGAAATATAAGGACCGATGAGAATTATATGACGAAAGTTTTGGGAGTTTTTTCTGCCGGGGATATGCATCGTGGGCAGTCCTTAGTAGTCTCAGGCATATCAGAAGGAAGGAAAGCTGCCTATTGCATAGATAAATATTTGATGGGAGAAACCTATTTACCGAAGATGTAAGTCTTAAAAATTGACATCCTCAGTAAATATGGTATATTAATAAATGGTAGTTCAAAGTAAGAACTTAACCAGATTAAACAAAGGCGTTTAGGGCCGAATTGTCGGCGCTAAGCGCTTTTTTTATTTGCTGGGAGGGGCAATGGCAAAGTACATATTTGTAACCGGTGGCGTGATTTCAAGCCTGGGTAAGGGAATTACTTCTGCTTTAATCGGTAAGATTCTGGAATCTAGAGGATTGAAGGTTACTCTTATGAAATTCGATCCCTATATTAATGTTGACCCCGGCACAATGAATCCTTATCAGCACGGTGAGGTCTATGTTACCGAGGACGG